>NZ_JAQITG010000069.1:0-3275 GCF_028618615.1 Bartonella sp. AU15XJBT | reverse complement strand
TAAAGCTTCTTCAGAAAGTCGGTCCAATTCGTCGTGATATTTCCCACCCTGCTCTTTTCCACCCTTGCTCTCTCTTGTCACAGAAACATCAACACCCCCACAATCAGCACAAACATGAGCTTTTTGTTGCCCCGCATCATCCTCTTGTCCCCTCTCATCATCAGGCGCATTATCAGGAGCCTTTAAAACATCTTCTTCCTTTTTTGGTTGCGAAAAGCCAATCTTATTGCGCACTTCTTGCGCCCCAACACGCAAACCTAAAGGCACAAGTTTTTCCAGCGCATCACTAATCGCTTTAATATCTTCATTTTCCGAAATCGGCCAATAGACAAGGGGGGTGCGCTCTTGGCGCCCAAAATTAATCTCAACAAAAGGCACGATCAAATCACGATTGGCTGTCAATGCCAATTGCCGTGCATCAGCTCTGGCAATATCATGGCGCACATTTTCATGAATGCGCGCTTGCGAAAAGGACGACCCATCATCCGTCGTCATCGTTTGTCCCAACACACCCTTTGAAATCTGTCGATCTAAATATTCCGCCTTTGCGGCAAAAACCGCATTGCCACTGCCCCCTGCCGCTTCAATAAACTCAATCTCCATCTCTTTGGGAATAATCGCTGCCGCATCACTGGATAAATCACGCACAGCCTTCATGAGAACCCGCCGTTCCTCATGAGAAGAGCTTGCCCCATATTTTCCCACACGCAACGGCATGCCGTAAACTTCTAAGAAAGCCATCCAATCTTTTAAGGTATAAGACTTAAACAAAAATGCCCAAGCCGCAAGCCGTGCAAGCCCCGTACGGATAGGTAAGCCACTTTTCAACTTGGGTCTGTGAATGGAAAATTTATAAGCAGGCAACTCTGTTCCGTACAAAGACCCCTCTTCTTTTAAACGCAAATGAAAGCCATCTCGCCGGTCCAATTGAAAAAACCGCTGATCACGCCATTTCCAAGCAACCGGCCACCATTCTTTGGCACTCTTGTCCCACAAGGTTTCAACAATCGCATAGCCTTTTCCCAAAGCATCTAACAAATCCGTCACATAATCATCAACAAAGGTAGGTGCACTAATCATTTCTCGAACAGCATCGGCAATTTTTTTGTCCAGTGCACTGTTGCTTGCAGCAATCACCCCAGGCTCCACCCCTGTGAGAGCATTTTTACGCATGCCAAGCACAGCACGATAATGTAAATCACGCTCTTCCATATCATCAGCAAGTTGGAAAAATTGTTCAGGCGCCCCCCTCGCTGCCTGCTGCAAAATATCAGCAAGTTGCGCAGGTGTTAAACCACTGACAATGGTTTGTGACCATACATCACGAACACCACCAATGCTTGGACTTGCCACCTCCCGCTCCAACCCTTTGATATGAAGCGCCCTACCCCACTGATCTAAAAGTTTTACCATCTCATCATCCCATCAATATATCTTTGATCTCGTCGTTGAAAAAAAAGGCGTTGAAAAGAGTGGGCTTTCATCAAAACCATAAACCTCTCTCACAGGCGTATATTCGTAAATTTCAGGCGCCTGCCGACTGGCAAAATAAGCCAAAGCGCAAGCAATCGCGCTATCACCATGGCGCATAAAACCGTCACTGCCTTTAAAACGATGATTGTCTGGAATTTTCACAATGCCATTGACATAAGCAAGCGCTTGATGATCCGCCACAATGTCACTATCGCGCGGCAAAACAATGGACCCATCACCAAAAGCTTCCAAATAAGCCGGCATTTCTTTGCCATACCAACTTTGCGACAATTGTACTTCCCTCACACAAGCCCCATAACGCTGCGCTGCTTTTTCCGCTAAATAAGCCCCATTGCCCCGCGCATCTAACGCGCCCCCCAACAAACGTGGCAAACCATTCACCCCATAAAATAAAATCTCTCTTTGTTGATCAAACGGCGTATTGCGCAATTCCACCATAAACCGGACACGGCGCACCAAATCTTGCCCCACTTCCATCACCACAATCGACGTTGCATCGCCGCTGCGCGCAAAATCAACACCAAAAACATGTTGGCGCCGTCGGTCAAGCCCAATATGAAGAGGCTTTAAGCGCCCCTCACACCAAGCAAACGCCACTTGACTTCGTTGATCATCCGATTGATTTTTAAAATCATCCGCACAAGCAAAACGCAGCACCGCAATATCTCGCGCACAACAATTTTCAATCTGTAAGCGTGTTAAAGCCGCCCCTTCTTGATCTGCCGGTATGGCATCTAATTCTTGGCGCATAGCACTCAAACGCACCCCATAAGAAGCACGGATTTGCTCTTCCCATTTTTGCTCAGCTGCTAAACTCCACACCTCCCCCTTCATGGCACAAACCCGTTTAAATAAACCATTTTTAACCGCCTCACCAAAGGGATAACAATGCAGAGAAAAAGGAACCTTGCCCGCGCGTGCCTCACGGATCAGTTCATTGAAAGGATTAAGCACACCATTGTGTGTTGAGATCACACGGATCTTGCCTCCCCAAATCAACAAGGCATTCACCGCATCCAAAACAGAGCGCACATCTTTATGAAACGCCGCCTCATCAATCACCACAATGCCCTGGAGACCACGGATATTTTCAGGGCGGCTAGAAAGCGCCTCAATCCGAAAACCTGAAGCAAAGCGCACGCGGTAAGCAGAGATATATTTTGTTGACCCATCATCTTTTTGATCAGAGAATAAAAATTCCTCCACATCACCACTATTGCTGGTAAGTGCTGAAGCAAAATTGCTCACATAGCCAATAAATTCACGCCCCTTTTCTTTGGTGTCGCCAATGTAAAAAACATTATCACCACCAGCCTCAAGCGTTGCCGCCGCAATAAGGGTATCATCCAAAGCTTCCGCAAAAGTAATGCCGGTCCGCCGCCCTTTTTCAACCAATTTTAATGGTGACTTATCTTCAATCCATGCCCGTTGATGCGCCATCAAAATGCCTTCCGCTAAAGGATCCCTCTCTTGCGGAAAAGAGCTTTCCCTCCAAATATCAAAACCGCTCTGATGATCAAAGACATGACTTTTTGAGAGAGGCTGTTCAGCCATTTTTTACCCCCAACACCTGCGCACGAATAGCCCGTGCCGTCTCTTCTGAGAGCCCCGCTGCTGCCGCTGCCACCTCAACCGCTTTGCTTGCCTTGCTTGTAAAATCCTTTTCCAACTTTTGCCGCCTCGTGGTCGACAAATGTTCAGCCGCCAAAACCCCTTTGAGCGCATTGGCCAATTCTTGTGCCGCTTTTGGTGAAAGGTTTTTGCCACTGCTTAACGTGGAA
>NZ_JAQITG010000068.1:0-3279 GCF_028618615.1 Bartonella sp. AU15XJBT | reverse complement strand
AAGAAAGAATTCAAAAAAAAGCCGTGCCAACTGATATGACGCGGCTTTCAATGGAGGTATGTGCAAATGTTTCATATAAATGAAATCAATAATGAATGCATATATACAAAACATATCTATTACAAGCGCTTTATTAAACATATGAAAACTTATCAAAAGGAACGTAAATGATGCATATAATCTTTAATCACTATGTCTTTATCGTAAAGAGATTTACTTAAAACAAACCCCATAATCAGGATGCTTCTTTTAAAACCTTTTCAATAGGATGACCTTAAAATTGAGTTGAGTGAATTTCAAATAACGCATTTTCTAAAATCAAAACATATCAAAACGTTTGGTAGCTTTATCAATCCAATCAAAAGAAAATGCATCTTAAAATGAATGTCTTGTAAAAACGTTCTTTTTATATTTACGAGCGTTGGTTTTCAAAACAATCTCTCATAAGAACAAATAAACAACCGCTTTTATCAAATGTAAGGCTTTAAAAACTGTTATAAACATCAGTTTCAAACGTTTAAACGTGCATTTAGCAAAGCTTTCATAAGCGTATTTTTACTTTTCATTAAAACCTAATTTCTCTGCAAATTAACCAGCTCAAATTTGAGTTCGTTATCTTTAGAATTAAGCATTTCTAACTTAGTATTATTAAAATAAGCACTTGAAATTATACCTATATAGGTATATTAATAATCATGAGTAAAATAAAACGTATCATATGGCTTGGGTCTTCACTCAAAGATATAAAAAGTCTTCCTGATCTTATTCAACAAAGGATTGGTTATGCTCTTTATCTTGCTCAGATAGGAGATAAGGGAGAAAATGTTAAGGTTCTCAAGGGGTTTGGATCTGCCAATGTGCTAGAAATTATTGAACGTGATATTCAAGGAACTTATCGCGCTGTTTATACGGTAAAATATAAAAAATCTCTTTATGTGTTGCATTGTTTTCAGAAAAAATCGACCCATGGTATTGCAACACCAAAACCAGACATAAATCTGATTAAAGAACGTCTCAAATTAGCAGAACAATTAGAAGGAGATTAAAATGATCAATGTTTTTCACGGTAGTTCCAATGTTTATACGGATCTTGGTTTTTCAGATTCTAGAGAGATGCTTATCAAAGCGCAACTTGCACATAAGATTAGTCAAATCCTTAAAGAAAAAAACTTAACACAAAAGCAAGCTAGTCGACTTTTAAAAATGACTCAACCCAAATTATCTAAACTTTTAAGTGGAGAATTTCGAGGGATTAGTGAAATGAAAATGCTTGAGTGTTTGGCAAAATTGGGAAATGATATCAAGATTGTTGTAAGTTCGGAAAAAGTTAAAACGCTTGAAGGACAATTTGAAGTTGTTTTTGCTTCTTAAATCTCTTTATGATTTGCTTTTTATGGTCTATTCATACATGGCAATCTTATATAAAAAATGGTCAAATGAATCACGTATAAAAATGTGGATTCTTAAGTGGATTCATATAAAATAATTGCACTCAACATATTGACTTTATTGTTTTTTTGTTTATAATGCGTTGTTGCATCAATTTCCGCTTCCAATTTTGCTCTCTCTTGACGCATGACCAATTCAAGCTGCTTTCCTTGTAAATCCATCTGTTGCATCTGACTTTTAGCAGCAATATCCTGCTGCTTTTCTTGCAACTTCATCTCTTGTTCTGGATTCATTTGCTGTTGTTGGGCTTGTTGTGCCATTTGCTGCTGTTGCATCTTCTCACTTACACGATTAAGCAGAGACGCAGGCAATGGTGAATAACGAAGTAAATCAAGCATGATATCCGGTGTAACGGCATTTTGAAGCAACGGTAACAGCTGCGTAATAATGCCAAAGGTACGCTCTTTTTCGTTCGGACTGGTTGGCGCATCGTCTACCACAATATCATAATCAACACTCATGACAGCTTCACGCGTTAAGGGAATATATTGTGCATTCTCCTCTCCCGATATCCGTACCAAGCGACCATCTGACAGATAATTCTGTATCAAGTGCAAAATAATCTTGCCCTGCCTTTTGCGATACAAACGCAAACCATCAAACAAACAAGCAAGCAAATTAAGACTGGATTGACGCCGTTGTGCCTCTAAAATCCCTGCTTGTGAAACTTCTCTCGTTCCAATAAACTCGGGCGATAAACCCGTAACTTGATTAATCGCTTCTTTCGCTTCATTAAACAGTTGGAAAAAACCGGTTGGAAATTGCGCTACGGGTTTGGGTTGTATTTTACCACCAGCCAAAGCGCCATTTTTCAAAACCGTAATACTATCTACCCTGCTCCAACTTTTTACCGCTTCTCGCTCGTCTTCAAATGCCCCCTTCTCTGCCATTATCCCGCCTTTGGATTGGCTGTTGAGAATGTGCATGACTTGACTAAAATATTTATTTGCCCAGCGTTGCGGATCTTTTGTCGGTCTTACAACCCCATAAAATTGCCGTTCTATCTTATCAAAATACCCCGTGATACACTCCCAACCCAATTGACCCGCAGGAACTAAAGGTTGATCGGGCGTTTCAAGCAATTTTCTTCCTAAAAAAGCGCGTTTAACAACCTTTTTATTGAAAGCCGCCCCTTGGATATCGGGCATCATACATTGGAGTTGCTTAAACTCCTCTTCGCTGTAATCACGAAGTTCTCCCGTTTCTAAATCGGGCGCCTTGTAATATTTCTCGCTTTCAAACCAACGGCATTCAACAAGCGTGACCATCCGTCGACCGTTTTCAACATCAATGCCCTTCTCATCATTATACGCTTCAAGATCGTTATGATGAATGCCTTCATAAGCAACGCCATCTCTCGCCCAATCCGCACTCAGTTCACTCCAATGGGCTTTTGGAAACATTTGCTTGGCAACTTCCAAGGGCTTGCGATCTACATACCACATGCGTTGTGCATCGGTTAAATTCGGTTGCACTGCCGCACTATCCCAAACCATTTTCAAGGGGTCTAAACGCGTAATAACGGGCTCACCATCAAGACTATTCTCATAATCAAGCCGCGTATCGGTCCACCCCATTCCGCAGATGACAGCATCTTGGAAAGCATCAGAATCCGCATATTCCGCATGTGCCGTATCGCGAAACCATTCCGCTGCTCCCGTAAGCAATTCACTTGGCAATGCTTTGCCTATTTGACGGGGAATAAATTGCACTTCGCGCTTATTATTGCGTTCTGAACCAACTACAGCATTCACAAGTGGTGCAATGCGATTAAAGGTCATAACGGGGCGGCGTTGCTCTTTTAATGCCGTTAAATCTGCTTCATTCCAC
>NZ_JAQITG010000067.1:0-3286 GCF_028618615.1 Bartonella sp. AU15XJBT | reverse complement strand
TGAAGTAACAAGCCGGCACCATCATTATATTTGCCAGCCCCCAATGTTGCGACAGATCTTGCATTAAGACGGTTCATAAGAGCCATTTTTAATCCTTTCTTATACAAATTTGATCCACACACTCATCCCGCTTGTTATGTGCAAATGAGTGGTTTTGATTGATTCAAGATAAACCGCTTTGAAATGAGAGAATCTTACGTTATTCGAGACTCTCATTCAACATACAAAACAGTGAATTATCATTATAAATCAATACGTTGCCTTGATGCAACAACGCCATGAGCTTGAACGGGAGCGTATTCTTAATGAACGAGCGCAAAATCAGATTATGCGGGAGAGAGCCGCAACGTACAGGGGAAGAAGCATTTAAGAGAGGTTAGAGAATGAATGCAGAAATGAACGAAGTGATGAATGAAGGTATGAATGAAGATTATAGGGTTGGAGCACCGGTTTTTGATGATGATGAGAGCTCTTTTGATGTTGATCATGAGGTCGAGACAGTTGAGAGCCATGATGCAACATCTCCAGAGCCGATTACAGAGCCCGTTGAAAAGCCTTCAGAAATCGTTCCTAGTATAGAGCAGCAGCGATTTTTAGAACAAACCAAACAAGCCCGTGAAGAACTTGTCAAGTTCTACGAAGCACAATCCCAAGCTCCAATGGTTGAAGAAGAAAGTGCTCCACCAGATCTGCGTAAGGACCCCGTTAGCGTAGTGATGTGGATATTAGATAAGGTTCAAAAGCAAGGTGCGTATATTAGGGAACAGAAAGAGGCACTAAGACAGGCTGAGGAACAACAGCAGCATGATATGCGTCTTGGTCAGTTTTTCAATAATTCTGTTGAGTCATTTAAAAAGAAATCTAGTGATTTTGATGCGGCAGCAAATTTTCTTTATGAGACGCGTGCAAAAGAATTGAGGTCTTGGTCGTCACTTTATCCAGAGTGTGCAGATCAAAACACAATAGATGCGATTATAAAAGATCAATTGCATGCGCTTGTAGCGACTTGTGCACAAAGAGATCTCAATCCGGCAGAAGAGCTTTATAGGATAGCGCAAAATCTTGGTTATCAAAACCAAGCGATCCAAGCCAATAATCAAGTTGCAGCGCTTCAAAGTCGTCAGAATTCTGCGCGAACCTTAACGGCATCTGGTGGAGGAGGCAATGTTGGACCAATGACTTTAGCAAGCATTGATAAGATGTCAGAAGAAGAATTTGACGTTTGGATATCCAATCCGAAAAATAAAGCGATTTTTCGGCAATTGCATGGTGCAGGTAATGGGTATTAAGCGCGCATTTTTATAACAACGAGCCTGCTTTTTATGCAGGGTTATGGTCCGGCTTTAAAGCCGGTTTTTTTTACAGCAAAGAAAGGTAAAATCAATGGCATTAACAACAGTTAGAGCAGATGATCCTCATGCAATAAGCACGTGGTCAAAATTATTAAATACAGAAGTTTCAAAAGCGATCCCTATTGCCCCCCTTATAGGCAAGGGGTCAAACAGCATTATTCAACTTAAAACCGAAACACAGAAAGGCAGAGGGGACTGTGTTACGTTTAGCTTACGGACACAGCTTTTGGGACGGGGTGTCACTTCTGGACAGACGCTTGAAGGGAATGAAGAGGCATTACAATTCCTTCATGACAGACTATACATTGACGAGCTTTCGCATGCAGTTCGTGTAGAAAATGAAGGGAGTATAGCACAACAACGTACAACGTTTGATTTACGTGACGAAGCAAAAGATGGTTTGGTTGACTGGTATGCAGATCGCTTAAGCATGATGTTTTTCATTCAAGCTTGCGGATATACAGCAAGGACAATCTCTTTTGAAGATCGGATGATCGATATCGAGAATGTGCATTATGGATTTAATGAACCTCTGGCACCAAGCAGTAAGCGCATTATCCGTCCAGATGCGAAAACCAAGGATGAAGATCTAAGTGAAGCATCAAAACACAGCTTTAGTTTAAAGCTTATTGATGAAGCCGTAAAAATGGCAAAACTTGCTAACCCCAAAATTCGACCAGTGCGTGTGAATGGGGAAAGTGTTTATGTACTCTATTTGCACCCAACACAAGTGATGCAATTGCGCACCAATACGGAGACTGGTCAGTGGCTTGATATTCAGAAAGCTGCTTACACAGGTTCGCGTGCAAAGAACCCGATTTTTGATGGTTCTCTAGGCATGTATAATGGTGTGATTTTACGTGAATCTGAACATGTAACCCATGGTGTTAAATCAACAGATCATACAGCGAAAAAAAGTGTACGTCGCGCTGTTTTGCTTGGTGCACAAAGTATTGTTATGGCTTTTGGAAATAATCGCAATGTCAATCGCTATAAATTGGTGGAAGAGCATTTTGACTATCAACGTTACTATGGTTTGTCTGCGAAAACACTGATTGGCATGAAGAAAACCCGTTTCAAATTTCCAAATAGCTCTCAAGCAGCGCAAGATTTTGGAACGATTGTTATTCCTACCTACAGTGGTGAACCAGATAACTAATCGTAGGGAGGAAAAAAGACATGGCAGATCATTTACCACCTTTATTACAGGGAAGAAATCTTCACACCCAACAGGTAAGCTTTTTGCGTTTGAATATCTCGCATAAAGAGAAGCATCTCACAACGAAAATCGGAATTTTGCCTCGAGGTGCTTTGATTACTTCAATTAAAACGTTTGTGAAGACAGCGTTTTCTGAGGCGAAGTTAAAGATTGGCAGTACCTATGGGGGCAATGAGTTTGGCGAAAAAGATATCAAAGCCCAAGGAACACAGGATTTTACACCAACAGATCAAAAGGTTTTTGCTCCAGAGGATAAAGAGATGACCCTTTATGCAACACGGGATAAAACCACAGATGCTGGTGAATGTATTGTGGTCGTGCAATTCATAACAAATCATTAAGGGGATAAGACATGGCAGATCATTTACCACCTCCCTTACAGGGGAGAAATCTACATACGCAGCAGGTAAGCTTTTTGCGTCTTAATTTTAGCCATGAAGATAAAGAAAACGCGATGAGAATAGGCATCTTGCCACGTGGTGCTTTAATAACTTCGATTAAGGTGTTTGTTAAGACGGCGTTTTCTGAGGCGAAAGTTAAGATAGGCAGCACTGCTGGCGGGAATGAGTTTGGCGAAGCAGAAATCAAACAACAGACAGTTAAAGAGGTTAAGCCTACCAATCAAAAGGAGTTTGTTCCTTATGATAAAGAGCTTACTCTCTATGCTAAAGCAGACAAAACAGTACAAGCCGGTGAAGCAAGTATCGTCGTTGAA
>NZ_JAQITG010000066.1:0-3370 GCF_028618615.1 Bartonella sp. AU15XJBT | reverse complement strand
AATGGCATCAGGAAGAGCTCCTATTGGAGTCGATTGTAGGCCTATTATGTTACATCCTATGACACAAGAACAAGATAGTCCTATCGCTGAGGTTCTCTACTCATTTTATCAAGGCAAAAGTTTTGTTGCTGATATGAAGCCAAAGACAAATTTTATCAGAAAAGTTATTTGTTGGATTTCAAAAAAAATTTCTAAGTAGGAAAAAAGAAAAGGTCATTATTGCAAATATTGGAGTCATGTCCCTAAAAGGTGCTCTCTAAGCTTTAGTAATCATCCCTTTTAATGACATCATATATTGTATATGCGAGATGATTTTACCGACACAGATGAGAAAAGAGCTTCATCAAGAAAATATCCCTTATGCTTTTATCAATGTAATCCCAATTCCATTAACTATAAGAGAGAAATATTGATCAGTACAAACACGCTGTGACTTATGGAGAAAAATTTATGAAAAGTTATACTTTAGATGATGTTGCACAATATATTGATATGCATAGTCATGTTATTAATTTTGGGACTAAAGATAATGCACCTGATGATGTACGGATTAAAACAGCAGAGAACACTCTCGATTTACAATTTAGCTCTTCCTACAAGAGTTTTTTAAAAAATTATGGAGGAGGAGAAATAGGAGGTGAAGAAATATTCAGTATTTATGAAATCTGTGCTGGTATTCCTGCTGGTGATATTGTTTACCGAAATTTACTCGATAGAAGAGATGGTTTTACGCATCCCAAACAGCTTGTTGTCTGCACAACTGATTTTGGTGAAAGCTTTTACTTTGATTATACTCAGTTTCGGGATGGAGAGTGCCCGCTCTATCTTAAGTTTCCACTTGACGATCCCCAGTATTACGCAAGTAATTTTTATGAATTTCTCTGCAAAAGAATTAAAGAGTATGCGGTGGAAGATTCATGAAGACTTACACTTTAGATGATGTGATACAATTAGTTGATAAATATGAAGGTGATATTGTTAATTTTTTTTTGGAGAAGAAGAAAGAATAGGTTACCTAATTTGAAAGCGGTTTTGTAATATATTTCAGCTTAATATTTTTATGCATTCTTATAGCTGTTATGTTCTTTATAGCCATGGTGTTATTTTTCATTTTCATAAGAGAAACGATAAATAGGATAATTGCGATTTATAGATTGTTATGAAAACATCTAAAGAGAGATTGATAATTATAGAGATTAGAAAAATACCTTTTAATAGACCGTGTCAGTGTTGTCAGTCCTTTTTAGACCCTATAATTATTTTTTTAATGAGTAAAATTAAAAACTTTATCTTTCAATATGTTAATGTCTTTAAAATACAACCCATATCAAGAATACAATCTTTAAAGATAATCAATGATGTGAGTTGATTAAAACTTGTCAGTTATGTGTCAGTAAACTGAACCGACAAAAGTGATGATTTTAGTGAGTCATTAAAGCGTGTCTTATGAAAAGCGTATGACCCTTTAAAGCCTTTCAAAAGATAGTTTCTTCTTCATAAGAAATGCTATCAAGATCATTATGGTTATGAGTTTTGAAGGGGTTTTGAGTTTTGAGGGTTGCTGCTATTATGTAAAAAAACGATAAAAATTAAAAACATTATATTTCAATAAGTTAATATTTTATAGACCTTAAAAAAACAACCTCTATTGATAATATAACCTCTAAATTCAACCAATAATATACGTTTTGAGGGGGTTTTGACGATTTTTACACCTTCAAAACCTATAAGCAAAATGAATATACATAATCCTCTTTAAACAAAGTTTTTGATAACAATAAAGCACTCATTTTAAATTACGGTATAACCTCTTAAAGGCAATGTAAAAAAATCTAATTCACTTTAAGAATGGATTTCTTAAAAGTCTTAAAGCAATCCAAAGTAGAGTATCTAAAAGTGCAAGTTTCTTCTTTTTAGAATAACGCATATTAGGATTGTATCTAATCAACTTAACAAAAGAGGTATAGATTATGGTTATAAGCTCTATACCCCTTATGCGTTTATCATACCCATTATGTGAGCATGCTTTATAAGTTATTCAGTTTCTCTTATTTCTAATTTTGGTAGTTTTTTTACGATTTTCATTGTCTCTAAACTTACGGTAATAACCCTTTGAAACAATTCGAGGGGGTAAGCAGGGTTGCCAATGGTTTCAACAGCATAGCGATTAGCATCATTAACAATGCCACTCTTTTTATCAGTCTTAACGCATTGACGCCCCATAACCCATTCAAGAGCAGGTTTACCATTGACTATATACTCATAAGCTTCAAGAGGGATATCTGTTATGGTAATATTGCTATTGTAGATAACAGTTGATTTATCCTTTTCCTTACTATTTCCAGCGAATTTCATTTCAGTTACATAATAGAATTTCTCAGGATTAGAGATCTCTGTTTGTTTTGGATTACCCTTTTTAAAGGTCACTGGATAAGGCTCTACATCTTCATAATTTACGTGCAAATGCCCCAGTTCACGCCCTGCTGTCACAAACTTCCAAAAATCATCAGAACTCTTTACACAAGGGATACGAGGCAATTCTTTAGAGAGGTTATCAGCATAACGGGCGCGATAATCTTCCGAATGAAGTAAACCGTAAACGTAATAGAATAGATCATCTTTAGTGATTTTTTCATTAGGATAAGCCGTTTTAAAATGGTCTAGACCTTCATCAGTAATGGCATCACGGCGTTGTAAACCAGCTGTTTTGTTTTCCTCTATAGAGTTTGTAAATAAATGAGTTTGTTTTTTATTCTCATTACCTACAGAAGATTTAACATTTTCATACAGGTATCGTGGAAAGCATTGACCATTCTCTATTACCTTAAAATCAGGCACAGTCTTACTCATAAATACAGAAAAGTCTTTCATTGACCCTATGCCGGTAACGTGTATTACTTTATTTTCAACTGTTTGTCCCATAGGAAATATATGCGGCATTTGAAAAACTGATTCATTAAAGGTGCGATTATAATAGAGCCACTGTCGTATAAAAGGGCGATAAAGGCTTTGAATAAGGCAATTATTCTCAAATTTGGAAAATTTGCTTCTTATCAATTCTTGTTTGAGAGTAGTACTCCAACTGATTTTTGTAGCATCAATGTTAATAAAATTGTTTACAATTTTATTACGTGTTTTACGGTCAGCATGAGGACAGGTATCTTTAAAACTTTTTACTTCACTATTATAAAAAGTAATCATAGCACTCATATTTTGTATTAAATCTTTATGGCTTGCATTATATGACCAATTGATCTCTACACGCTTAATGGCTTCATTGTCTGAAAACCGAAACCGCCTTTCAACCGGTGCATTATCTCGCAACGGGTTCCATGTGACCCATAACTCTGCTCTCCACCCCTCTCCCTCT
>NZ_JAQITG010000065.1:0-3445 GCF_028618615.1 Bartonella sp. AU15XJBT | reverse complement strand
ACCCTAGCATGACCATAGACGCGTGCATAACTAAAAACCGTAGCATCATAAGAAACATGGGCATGGTCATAAATATGAGCATCAGCAAGAACGCGGGCAGCACCACTCACATGAGCATTGCCATAAATATTCCCATAAACATGCGCATTGCCATAGACAAAAGCATGGTCATAAATTTTTGCATATTGAGAGATAAAAGCCCTTCCATAGACCTCCGCATTGCCATAGACATGACCACAGACTTGCGAATAATGGCGTATTTTTGCATTTTCATAAACACGGGCATAGCCATAAACCCACGCATCATCATAAACCCAGCAATTGCCATCATGGGATAGGTTAACTTCCTTTTCAATAAAACCACCTAAAGCCCCCGCTTTTATATCATCAAAATCTCTTAAAGCCCGAATGCGATAAAGGCTTGTAATATTGCGAGTAAGTGCATGTTTAATTTTTTTGATTTCGCTGGTTAATTCGTATTTTTTGCACATAGGAGTACCCTCACAATCTAATGTGATAAACGTTTGATAAAATTTGAAATGGAAAAATTGGATTGGAAAGCAGGCGCCCCCGCCGCACCCGCGCATTATTTACGCAGCGTCTTTTCTAGACTGATTATCATCACAAATATCATTCGTAATTTTTTCACGACTATTAACCACGGCATTGCCATAAATTTTTACATCATGATCAATATTGGATTTACCATAGACCTTTGCATTTTCATAAATTCTTGCAAAGGAGCCCACACGAGCCGAGCCAGAAACATTGGCATCATCATAAATACTTGCAAAACTCTTAATCCATGCATTGCAAAAGACATGCGCATTGCCATAAATACACGCCCCCCCATAAATGCGTGATTTACCATAAACATGGGAATTCCCATAAACAAAGCCACTCACATGAGCATTTTCGTATACACGGGCATTATCATAAATATGTGCACTAGGAGAAACATTAGCATTATCACAAACCATGGCATTGCCATAAACATAGCCACAGACCCTAGCATTGTTACTAATTTTTGCATTGTCATAAATGCTAGCATCTTTACCAAAAACCCATGCCTTATCACAAACCACGGCATTCCCATAAACTTTAGCTTCCCTAGCAATAATGGCATCATTACGTATTTTTGCATTATCAGAAACGACAGCATTGCAAAAAACACCAGCATTATCATAAACCCAGCAATTGCCATCATGGGAGAGGTTGTTTTCATTTTCAATAAAGCCGCCCAATTGACCAGCTTTAACATCATCAAAATCTTTTAAAGCACGAATGCGGTGTACAGTAATCCCTTCAAAAGTATGATTTTCATTAGTTAATTCGTATTTTTTAGATACAGTTATAGCGTTCATAGGTAACACCCTAAGTTCATATTTGATAAATTTTAAAATGAGATGTTTAAAGAGGGGCGCCCCCGCCGCGCCCGCGCGTTATTTACGCAGCATCATTTTCATATTCGCTGTCATTATCATCGTCATAATACCACTCACAATCAGCATAATATTCATGACGATAATAATCATCTTCACTCCCAAATTCAGGATATGCCTCATCCCAAATATGATCATCAGCAGTTAAAGAGGCGGCGCTATGAACATAAGAATCGCCAGAGATAAGAGCCCCACAAACCACGGCATCATCAAAAACACGCGAGCCATCACAAATATGAGCAGCGCCGCTTATTTTAGCATTGCCCCCGACATGAGCATCATCACAAATAACGGCATCATCACAAATATGAGCATGATTAGTGACGCGGGCGTTATCATAAATTTTAGCATTACCTTCAATTACAACGGCATTGCTCACATGAGCATTTCCATAAAGCTTTGCATTGTCCTTTAATAACATGCCTTCAAAAATGGCATTACCATAAATTCTTGCATTACCACAAACGTCAACAAAAAAGCTTTTTACTTTAGCATTGCCTGAAACCCTTGCATTTTGAAAGACGCGCGCTTTGTCATAAACCCAGCAATTGCCTTTGTGAGATAAGTTACTTTCGTTTTCAATAAAGCCGCCTAGATCGCCAGCTTTAACATCCCCAAAATCTCTTAAAGCACGTATACGGTATAATATGAGACCAGTCACAAAATCCATTTCGCCAGTAAACTCATATTTTTTAGATGTTTTTTTCTTATTAACGGGGGTAATTTTTGATATATTTGTCATATTTAAAGCCTAACTGTTCAATTGTTTTGAAATTGACACCCTATAAGGGCGCCGGGCGTTCAAAACACGGCAGTTAGTCCGTTGCTACGCTTTTCCTATAAGGTATTGTATAGCGTAACTACACCCGACAAAATCATCATATATGCTAATCACAGCATAAAAGATAGTCAGTTTTTTAAAGACTTTGGAAAGGTTGTTTCGTAACCTTTTCGCTAACTGTAAGTGTTTTGATCACTTGAGTATTTATATACCAAAATACGTATTTATTGTCAATTAATATTTTATCTTTTTTGATATTTTTTGTATTTTTTTAAATGCATTGTGTATTGATAATATCTTATGCTTATGAATTGCGTCTTTTATATTTATGCACTTTTAAAGCTATATTATAGGCTTTCTGAAACAATGGCGTTCTTTTTTGAATCTATACATTTATAATATTTAGAAACGCTCTCATAATGCGTTTTTTTAACTTTATAACCTATCAGTTTTTTCACTAAATGAATTTAAATTTTTTTGTGAATTTTGTTTATAACACATTTGCAACTTAACAGCTTTTTATAGGAACTGTTTTTATAACCAACGCATTCATTTGTATTATGATTATAAAACCTTGCTGTTTTTATGCATTCTCTATAGCTGTTATATGCTTTATATAGCCATGGCATCATTTTTCATATTCATAAGAGAAACGATAAATAGGCTATATGATAATCGTAATTTATAGACTGTTATGAAAACACTTATGAAAATATCTAAAGAGAGATTTATCATTATAAAGATTAGCAAAATTCCTTTTAATAGGCTTTTGTCATTTTGGTTAGTTCTTTTTAAAAGTTAAAATTATATTTTTTAGTGAGTGATTAACACGTGTCTTATGAAAAGCGTATGAAAGTAAAAACTGATTACGTTATCAAAATCCCTTTTATTGAATTTTAATCAGTTTTTTTGAATAGATAACCTTATGATTTAGAGAATGATTACAACGTGCTTTATGAAAATCATGTGATCCTTTAAAGCTTTTCAAAAGATAGCTTGTAACTCATAAGAGATGTTATCAAGATCATTAGGTTATGAGTTTCGAGGGTTTTGAAGGTTTTGAGGGTTCCTTTTATTATTACTTATTTTATTTTTTAAATTGGAAATAAAAGTCATTATATTTCAATATGTTAATGTTTTAAGCAAACAACCTATATTAAATATAACATGTAAATACAATCTATAATATATATTTAAGAGGGTTTTGAAGGGGTTTTGAGGG
>NZ_JAQITG010000064.1:0-3604 GCF_028618615.1 Bartonella sp. AU15XJBT | reverse complement strand
AAAAGGTAAAAAGGTTGGCAAACAACTTTCAGAAATCGTTGACAAGATAATGCCTGCTTATTTTCCAGAGAAAGCAAACTTTTTTGAGAAAGACAAGAAAATGAGGGAAAAACAAGAAGTTGAAAGCATGTTTGAAGATTTCAAACCCGATTTGCAATACGCAATCGATCAAGGATTAACGCATGATGAAGCGTTATCAGAATATGAAAAATTTGTACGCTTTTCAAAAGCCAACCCATGTCGAAATGCTCATGAACGCGATTGGCAAAGCGCTTGGAATAATTGGATTACACACCCGAAATATGGATTGGTAGCTAAGAGACACGCAGAATTAGAAATGAAAGAAAGATATACAATCACATGCTGTAAACCACTAACAGAGAGCTTGGCAAAATATATCAGAAATATAGAGCCTATCAGTTCATTTGCAACATAATGAAATCGTATTTAGTTGCATTTGAAAAAACAGCAAAATAGTGAAAAGTGCTGATTGTTTTGAGAATAGATATGGGTTTAAACAGCTAAAAAAGTACCGTACAGAGCGATTTTAGATTTTTATGATAAAAAACATTGAAAATAAAAATGCTACTGTACGGTCCATTTTGAGGCAAATAAACCCATTGGTAAAGTTATGGATTTAAGCAAGGGGATATTAAATCAGATGTTTTTAAAAAAACGTAAACAGAAAGGGCAAAAAAAGTGGGTTGCAACGGCGGTCGGTCATGCACCATGGGGATTAGGGGTAGCTGAGTATTTTTATAATCTTTACGAATATGATGATGGTATGAGGGAATATGAGGAATTCGATGGTGGTCAGTATCATGAGATGCCGACGAATATTGATTACAGTACAAAAGCGCAAGTGAAAGCGTGGATATACGGAGGTGATTTGCCAAGAAGCGTTTTGAGTTATGAGGCGCTGATAGATGAGGTGAATAAGAAAATCAAAAAACGTACAGTGAAAGCAGTGAAAACTTATGATGATATAGACAGTGAACTAGAGAAAGCACTTGATATTCAATTAGGTAGGTATCAAAATGAAAAAAAGTGAAAAAAATAAAAAATACGTATTGACTTTAAAGGGAAGGTCGTTTAGAAGAGTAGCAAGTGTGTAGAAACACTTAGCGATAGGCGGGTAAACCACGAAAAGGTTTCTCCCATTTCTTAAAATACTGGCTTTCTTTTATGCTTTAAGAGCGTATAATGATTATGCCGGGTGTGGTCATGCTATACAAGACCCTTCGCGAGGGAAAAGCATACAGCGGACTTATCGCCGTGTTTCTAGCGCCCGGCGCCCTATAAGGGTGTCAATAGGAACCTTATTACGATAAGAAAGAATTTCAAATGAACAATTTAGTAACAATCAATAATGGTATTGCTGTCACAACTTCTTTTAAAATTGCTGAGGGAGTGGGTAATACGCATAAAACAGTTATACAGTTGGTTCGTAAAAATATTAAAGATTTTGAAGAATTTGGAAGGGTCGCATTTGAAATGCTACCCTTTAAAACGAAGGGTGGAAAACAAAAAAGAGAAGTTGCTATTCTTAATGAATCACAAGCAACTTTGCTCATGACATATATGCGCAATAATGACACGGTGCGTGCATTTAAAAAGGCGCTTGTTAAAGCTTTTTATGAATTAAAAAGCCAATCAAAAAATCATGATTTATTCTCTAGAGATAATGATTTGTTTTCTTATGAAAGTTTAAAGGCTCCTGAGGGAATTGGTAAAGTTTTGGGAATGATTGCAGCGCGTTTATCGTATGTAAATGATTTACAAAAAGAGCTTGATCATTACAAATTGGTTACAACAGAAGCCAAGCGTGTTTTAACAAACGCTGTTGTAAAAGCAGCATAAAAAAGCAGCGGCGGTGCGGGGGCGCCTCCTTATAACCATTTCATTAAAAATTTATTCAAATGTTAGATTAGGGAGCTACCTATGACCACGACAACTGTATCTAGAAAATATGAACTTACTGATGAAACTACAGAAGTTAAAGACCATCTCTATGGTAGAGTTAGAACACTTTATCGCATTAGAGCTTTAAGAAGTTTTGGAGGTGTTAAAAAAGGAGATTTAGGGGGCTTTATTGAAAGTGAATACAACTTATCACATGATGGCAGTTGCTGGATTGGGGATGATGCCAAGGTTTATAATGCTGCTATGGTTTGGGGGCATGCGAAGGTTTTTGAAAATGCAATAATTTGTGATGAGGCGTGTGTTAATGGGTTTGCAAAGGTTTATGGCAATGTACGTGCTTATGGAAAGTCAATTATTGGTGGCAGGGCGCGTGTTTTTGGAGATACGCAACTTATTTTGGGGGCATGGGTTACAGGAAGAAAAGAGATTTCTACAGGTTTAATATCCTTTTGTAGATAGATAAAGACTGTAGAGGAATTGATTAAACCGGCTGCGGCATATTCTAAAAGATATAATTAAAAGAAAGCCGTGTCCTTTAAAGACGCGGCTTTTCTATTCAAAACTATATTAGTAAGGAATTTGCTATAAACAAACTAACTGATAAATCACATATTTTGTGTATAAACGCAAGTGTATTTTCTATCAAATTGCATCTTTAAATGTATCATGTTAGTATTAATTCGCAGCGTTATTGTAACGTTGTATTTTAACCGTTCCTTAGGTTAAGAACCTTTTTAAAAATCGCTACAAAACAAAGCCGTGCCAATTAGTTTTGACACGGTTTTTTTGTGTATTAACGCTTGTAATTTTACACATAATATACTACATATTGTATGACCTGAGAAATTGAAAAGTCGTGAAAGCCTTGTTATGTGTTTACGTAACGAGGCTTTCTTTTATGCTGGGGGCTGGTTTTCTCTATTCAATTTAAATGCATTAAAACCGTGCCAATTTCTTGACACGGCTTCTGTTTTGCAATGCATGACTGTTGTATTGTTATTCGAAAGTATACGAACATCTCTTTATTGCACAAAACGTATCAAAATGCAATAGAAAAGTCGCTTTTAAATCTTAATCTTTTATGTGAAAATATCTTTTTTAATCATTGAAAATATTGTAAAAACACTTAAAGTATGTTATGATCTTTATATCATTTAATGGAACTTATAAACATGCTTAATAAAGTGATTTTAATTGGTCATTTAGGTGCAAATCCAGAAAGCAAAACAATGTCATCAGGTATCGAGGTGGTCAATTTTCGTATGGCAACGTCTGAAAGCTACACAGACAAGGCAACCAATAAGAAAGTAGATAAAACAGAATGGCATTCCATTGTCGTCTTTAATCCGCATTTGGCAAAAATAGCACTCCAGTATCTCAATAAAGGCAGCAAAGTTTATATCGAGGGGCGACTACAAACTCGTAAATGGCAAGATAAAAACGGTATTGAACGATATACAACAGAAGTCATATTGCCTCAGTACAAAGGCGAGTTAAAGCTTTTAGATGGCAAAAATGATGATGATCAAGAGCAGTCATCTGCTTATGACAGAAGCATTTATAGACCTCTTGATACACCCCATACCGTTATGAATGATGATGTTCCTTTTTAAGGTGGTGTGTGGATGAAATTAGCAGGATGGTATGTACATCATCATCTTCTGATACAAAATCAGATGCT
>NZ_JAQITG010000063.1:0-3704 GCF_028618615.1 Bartonella sp. AU15XJBT | reverse complement strand
CTGGCGGGAATGAGTTTGGGGAAGCAGAAATCAAACAACAGGCAGTTAAAGAGGTTAAGCCTACCAATCAAAAGGAGTTTGTTCCTTATGATAAAGAGCTTACTCTCTATGCTAAAGCAGACAAAACAGTACAAGCCGGTGAAGCAAGTATCGTCGTTGAATTCGTAACCAATCACTAAAATTGAGAGGAGGTATCTATTAACGCCTCTCAGTTTATGAAGTAGAAGATTGTACAGAGAGTTGTAAGTTAAGGGCAGATAAGACAGCAACTAAGGTAGAAAGCTTGGGGTCACCCGTTTTACTTAAGGAGCGATATAATCCACTGCGTTCGCGATTAGTTTCTTTTGCTAAGGCGCGCATATTTTGAGAGCGAGCAACAATACCAATGGCATCGGCTATATGAGCAGCATCACCAGTTTTGAAGGCTTCATTGAGAAATGCTTGTTGTACTTCAATGTCTTCAAGATATTCTTCTGGTTTAAATGGGGTTGTTTTCATCACTGTACTCCTCTTTTAACTTTAACGCTTGTTCAATATCCCTTTGCTGCGTTGATTTATCTCCACCGCATAACAAGAGGATAAAATCAGAGCCTTTTTTTGTAAAATAAATTCTGTAACCAGCCCCATAGTGGATACGTAATTCACCTATGCTATTGAAGAACTTAACATCACCCAAAAGTCCTTGTTTTAAGCGTACAACACGTTGAAGAATAATCGCTTTAGCCTTTTTATCTTTGAGTTTCTTAAGCCAATTATCAAATTCTATCGTTTTATGAATGAATATCATTAGTGCACTATAATGCACATGATGTGTAATGTCAATAATAATATTCCTTACAGAAAGGTATTCTGATGACGTGTCAATATATTCGGGTTAGGACAGGCGGACCAATACCGGCTAGTCAAAATGTTTATCGCCATAGAAAAACGCTTTCACACCTTGTGTCTGTTATATAAGATATAATATCAAAAAACACAATAAAGTCAATATGTTGAGTGTAATTATTTTATATGAATCCACTTAAGAATCCACACTTTTATACGTGATTCATTTGATTATTTTTTATATAAGATTGCCATCTATGAATAGACCATAAAAAGCAAATCATGGTGCAAATATTATAACGCATGGTTGCATTCAAATGAAATGAAAAGCAGATATCATTCATAACAGTTCATAAATTTTATGATACGTTTTTTCACAGCACAAATCGCATTGTTTAAAAATTTAGTCGTTTGGAATTATCGATAACATAAATCGCATACGTTTAAAGATCACAGCTTGTTTTAAAGATTGGATTGTTTAATCGTATAAAAACCAAAATTATTGCTTCCCAAAATTGGGGAGCAAAAATCTATATCTCTTATAGCAATATTTTATTACCTATTAGAGGGTGGTCGTTTGAAACTATCGTAAGCTTATGGATTTAATTTATAAAGATTGCATAAAAGGATTAAGGATAAGATCGCTTTTAAAACGCTTACTAAAAATTTAGAAAACGATAGGCAGGCATTGTACAGCCTCTATCATCACAATAAATATGAAATTCAAAACGTCATATCTTATGAAATTGAAAGCCTTTATGAATGATCTAACGCAAGCAAGCAAAAAACGTTTTAAGAGTATAATATGAAAGCAAACGAGGTTACCCCCAATTTGGATTGAGTGATTTTAGTCTCCTCAAATTTGAGGGCATCTCTTTAGACAAGATAAGCAAACAAACTTCAAAATCGTTATAACATTACAAGGCATGGAATTTTTCTAAATTTTTAGACAAAACGCCATTGTTTAAAGAATGCTCTATTCTAAAGATAACGAGCTCGAATTTGAGCTGGTTGATTTTGCCAACTCAAAATTAAGCCAGCTTATTTGTAAAAAGTTACATTTAAAGAAAAGTAAAAATACGCTTATGAGAGCCTCTCTAAATGAATGTTTAAACGTTTGAAACTGATGTTTTAAAGCCTTACATTTGATAAAAGCGGTTGTTTGGCTGTTTATTGTCTTTATGAGAGATTGTTTTGAAAACCAACGTTTGCAAATGTAAAAAGAACGTTTTTACAAGACATTCATTTTAAGATGCATTTTCTTTTGATTATATTGAGATGAATCTAAAAAGCGTTTTGATAGGTTTTGATTTTAGAAAATGCGTTATTTGAAATTCACTCAACTCAATTTTGAGCTTAGTGTTTTAAAACGTTTTAAAGAAGCATCTTGATCATGTGCTTTGTTTCAAAAGACACCTCACAAATGAGAGTGTTATGATTAATACGTTTGAGAGTAAAAAAGCGTTCATAGGCTTTCTCATTCAAATGAATGATTAAAGATCATATGCATCATCATTCCTTTTGATAAATTTTCATATCTTTAATAAAGCGCTTGCAATATGATACGTTTTGTATATATGAATTAACTCCTCCATTGTGGATGATTAATTTTAATCATTAGAATCGTTCTTAGAAAGCCGCGTCATATCAATTGGCACGGCTTTTTTTTGAATTCTTTCTTTTATGATGCGTTTATAGCTATCAAGAAGGCACCCCCATGCCTATTTTTATTCTGTTTTATCAATAATCTTAACAACATTATTGTTTTCATAAACCTCATAATTTTTTGGAACCAACTTTGCTTTGCTTTTTGTGTTGATTATTGCATTGCCATAAGCACGCCCCCAGATCGTTGCACAATGTGAGATTTTTGCATTCCCATAAACAGAGCCATAAATCTCACAAGAGCCACTCACGCGCGCATTGCCATAGACCTTGCCATAAATCTTTGCACGACCATTAATCACAGCATAATTATAAATTTTCGCATGGCTATAAATGCAAGCAGAGCCACAAACCTTGGCATGACCATAGACGCGTGCATAACTAAAAACCGTAGCATCATAAGAAACATGGGCATGGTCATAAATATGAGCATCAGCAAGAACGCGAGCAGCACCACTCACATGAGCATTGCCATAAACATTGCCATAAACATGAGCACTCCCATAAACACAAGCCTGATCATAAATCTTTGCATATTGAGAGATAAAAGCCTTTCCATAGACCTCAGCATTGCCATAGACGAGACCACAGACTTGAGAATAATGCCGTATTTTTGCATCATCATAAACACGGGCATGACCATAGACACAAGCCTCATCATAGACCCAGCAATTGCCATCATGGGATAGGTTGACTTCCTTTTCGATAAAACCGCCTAAAGCACCCGCTTTTATATCATCAAAATCCCTTAAAGCACGAATGCGATAAAGGTTTATAATATTTCGAGTAAGAGCATGTTTTATTTTTTTGATTTCACTGGTTAATTCGTATTTTTTGCACATAGGAGTACCCTCACAATCTAATGTGATAAACATTTTCTAAAATTTGGAATGGAAAATTGGATTGAAAGGAGGCGCCCCCGCCGCGCCTGTACTTTCATTTACACAGCTTTATTAATTAGACCCAGACAATCTCTAATTCGCTATAAGGGGAAAGCTGTTCAATATAGGTTTTTATTTTAGTAGACCCGCCGACATTTTCACGAATAACAGCAATGCCATGGATATGAGCATTTTCATAAACATGCACGTCATTTGCTATACGAGCGTATTCATAAACCCTAGCATTGTCATAAATATAGGCATTATCATAAATAATAGCATTGCCATAGACATGAGCATTACCATAGACATGGGAATTATTAGAAACAGCAG
>NZ_JAQITG010000062.1:0-3724 GCF_028618615.1 Bartonella sp. AU15XJBT | reverse complement strand
TTTGCCAACCACATAAGCGTGCTCCCTGTTGATTATGTTTCAAAATATCTCTTGCTAAATTGGGACTGATCGCGTTCAGATCTTGCTTGTCTAAATAAATGGGCAACCACCCAACACAAGAAACTGTCCTATTTGCCCCGCACCCAACGAGACAAAGCAGAACGCACACCAGCATCAGTTTTTTGATTAACTTCATTTTCTACCTCAAAACGGGTCCTTGCCGTCTTTAAAGCATGCTCTGTTTGCTTCTGCCGTTCGCTCTTCTTGCCAAGGTGAAAAGCCTTAGCTAATGCCATAAAAAAAACGGCTAAAGCCGCTAACAGAAGAGACAGATTTCTTTTGAACCAAAAAATCACAAGCGCTGCTCCCGAAAACGCTTAACGACAATCGCGAGACCTGTACAAGCGGCTAAAACCATAATCCCTGCTAAAGCCCACTGAATTGGTCCATTGCCTACCAAAAATCCTCCAAAACCAGAACAAGACCCTATAATCGGCGCGAGTGCTTCTATCTTGAAAAGACCAGTTGCATTACGCGTTTCTGCCCTTTGATAGTTTGAAGCAATATAAGACCCTTTTGCCCACAAGCCGGCTTCTGCGGCTCGACGGTTGGCTAGCCCCACAAAAGTCTTCCCACCAACTTTATTCCACTTCTGTAATTCTGTTGGAACGGCTTCATAATCCCCTTGATTAAGTTTCTTCAAAAGGCTCGATTTGCAAAAGGCTTGTCTGCCTACGTTATAACAAAACGACACCAATGCCGCGAATTGGCAATCCGTTAACGAAACTGTGACCGATTTCTCAACCGCATTCTCAAATTGCTTTAAGTCTTCACAAAGGATTTCTTCTGCTTGCTTTTGCGTAATACGCATGCCTTTTTTGACAAATGGTTGACCAGCATTGCTGGTGTGGCCATAACCAATCGTCCAGATACATGCCGCATCTTTATAAGCCTCCAAACGCAATCCTTCCCACTGTTTGATAAGCTCCAAACCTTCTTTCGATATCTTTCTCATCCACTCCTCCATAAAAAAAGCCCCACATCAGTGGGGCTGTATAAAAATCTTCTAATCAGTCTCGCGTTAATAGGATAAATAAAATGGCTCACTACATCCACGGGCGCCTATTTTTTCATCTTCCTCATAACGAGAATGCGCAAAATTCCGTACAAGATAATCATTGTTTGAACCATCAGCCCAATCGCCTCCTCCCAACATAACATTTATGTCTACACGTAAACTGCTTCCTTGTTCCCCTGTATGCCATTTGGTCACGGGATAACAACCAGACAAAAATTGCCACACATAACCGCAGCCATCTTCACAGCCAATATGCGAAATCATACGACGGGATGCCGTATCAATATGTCCGCCTGACGTCTTAGGAGAAGGCGCTTGATTGCCTGAAATACTCGTGCCATAATTGCTTCCAGTCATGGAGACCGTGAACTCATCATTCGTCAAAAGTCTCTTCCTAACAGACGCCAAATCCCCTTGATGTTCATAATAGCGACGATTAGTCGTAATCGGAGCACCATATGCCGACTTCGTATTTTTACCCGTGCCTGATTGAAGATAAATATCGACCCAAATATTACTCAACGGATTGTAAACCATTCCCTCTGGAGAACACCATGGACGGTGATTTAAACACCAAACAGACATGGGCAAAATATCGCCTGCTTGATAACCCGATAAGGGATGTTCTTCAATTGTACCAACATCTGTACAAAGCGTATGAAATCCACCAATCTTTTCAGAATTATGCTCTGTATAGCCTTCTGGAGCTGTCGGATTTAACGAAATTTCATAGGATAGATCATGCTCCTGATCTTTTAGGATGAGATATATATAATAATCCTTTCCAGCCTCAAGAGTTTCTTGAAAGCTCATAGTTCCACGCCCTGGAACACGGTTCAAGATGTACCTACCCCCATGATCACCACCATGATAAAAGCGAAAAAATGCGCCGTTGTTGATCACAAGACCTTTTCTATTTTGCGGATCGGCTTCCAAAATTTTGTGAGGCTGTACAAAATGCACATTCTCTAAAAAATAAGTAAAAAGAGAATTTACATTGCCTTGAATGGCTGAAAGACTCTCACTATGCGTTTGTGTCGTCTCTTGCACTTGTGTCAATGCATTTTTTGCTTCTTCCGCTAAAGCTTTTGCTTCAGAAGCAGCGGTATTCGCAGAATTTGATGTTGCTGTCACCGTGTCTAAAGAGCTCTTGACCTCTCCAAGTCCTTGCTTCGTTGTGTCAACTTCGCCTTTGGCTTGCTCCGCAACATTCTTCGCTTCATTGGCTATTGTTTCTAAGCCCTCTGCTTGAGATTTCGCATCGCTAGCTTCTTTTAGAGCCTTCTCGACTTTCTCTGTTACACTATCTGCTACACCTTTCGCTTCTTCCGCCAAACCCTTCGCTTCTGAAGCGAGTTTCGAGGCTTCTTCCCCGCCTTTTTTGGCTGCTTCTGCAACTTTCTTAACTTCATGACACGTTGCTACCGCTGTTGCGGCTACTTGCGTCGTCTCGGTTGCTGTTTGTGAAGCTTCTCTTGCTGTTTGTTCTGCACGGGTTGCAATGGTTTTCGATTCATCGGCTAACCTCTTGGCTTCGGTCGATAAATTAACAGCATTCTCACTGCTCTGTTTGACCTCTGCAAAATTTTGTAATGCCGTCTCAAGTGAACCTTTCGTACTATTGATTTCCCCAGAGGCTCTATCAACTGCTGCTTTTGTCTCTTCTGCCATGTGCTTGACAGCATCAGAAGTATTCTTGGCTTCTTCTGCTAAGCCCTTGGCTGTATCCGCTGTATCTTTCGCAAGATTAGCCGTGGTCGTCGCTGCTTTAGCTTCTTCCTTCGCTTCATGAGACGTCGTAAGCGCTGTTGTCGCTGTTTGAACTGTTTTCGTCACTTCGCTAAGCGCTTGTTCCGACACCCTCTTCGATTCTTCTGCAACCTGTTGCGCACCATTTGCACGCGCCATGGCTTTTTCCGATTCTTGCCTTGTATTAACAACCTGTTCTAACGGTGCAAACTCTTCATACGAATACAAAGATGCCGTCCCTAAAATCTTCGGAACAACAACACTATCTTGCGAAGTACCTTCTCTGATTTCCTCTTTCGTTGCTATTGGTATCAGATACTCATGACTATGATCGGGTATTTTCATTTGCTTTATTCCTCCATTAAACCTAAAACTAACACTCTTTCAAATCTTCAAACTCTTCGCTTAAGGCTTCTAAGCGCTTCTCTAAATCTTTTAACGAACCATCAAAATCGGCTTTCAAAGCTGTTTTCAGTAAATCAAAAACGCTCTGAAGCGGCGCATGCACCAAGCCTCCCCCCGAATACAAAACAACCCGTACTTGAGACGGGTCGCTAAGTTCTGATATTGCAAACGGTTTTAATGACATTTCAACTCCTCATGTCTTGATCCCATAAACCACACTCACATTAACCGGGCGCGTTTCAAGTCCACCAACCCTCTCTGCCATAAGGTGATGCTCATGATGCGCTCTGTCATGGACGCCCTCTTTGATCGGCGTTGAATAATATAAAAAGTTGGCAAAGGGGCTTCGGATAAACCAAGGCAAGCGGGCTGGCTTATCTTTTTCTGTAAACCAAAAGG
Organism: Bartonella sp. AU15XJBT; assembly: GCF_028618615.1. Lineage (NCBI taxonomy): Bacteria > Pseudomonadati > Pseudomonadota > Alphaproteobacteria > Hyphomicrobiales > Bartonellaceae > Bartonella > Bartonella sp. AU15XJBT. Next base: position 93 of record NZ_JAQITG010000062.1, on the reverse strand, counting down.
GAACCTCTACCTGTGGACTGCCTGCTATCTGGTCAAATTCTTGATGACACTTGTCCAAGGCATCTCCGTCTAATCCTAGACACTCTTCGTCTA
>NZ_JAQITG010000061.1:0-3756 GCF_028618615.1 Bartonella sp. AU15XJBT | reverse complement strand
TCTGACCATTGCTGGCACTGTTTTGTCTGGGGGCAATTTAAAAGCACATGCCGGTGGTGATATCAGGGCGTATCTTTTAGCCGGTGGGGTTGATATGGCAGCAACGGGGGCTGCTGGAAATCTTGTTTTGGGCAGCCATGGGGGTGTTGATCTCCAGAGTAGTCAAGGTGCGATTGTTGCTGAAAGCATTTATGGAGCGGGAGATATCACACTGGTTTCTCATAACGGGCTATCTGTTTCTCAAACAATCCTCTCTCATGATAATGTTGTCATTCATACACAACCTGATGCTGGAGTTCATTTTGGACAACTGATTGCTTATGGCAGGGTAGATATTGATGGTGGAGCGGTTGATTTTTCTTCGCTGATGGCGGGTGGAGATGCTGTTTTAAAGGGTGGCAGCCTTAATGCAGGCACATTGATGACAGGGTTAGATTTTGTTCGCTCTCAGGTGAGCCCTTGGAATCCTTCCGGTGCGCTTGTTTTTTATGATAAAGGTTCCCTTTCTATCACGGCACAAAGGGGGATAAAGGTTGGACATATTATCAGTGGTGAAAATATTGACCTTTTTGCTGGCAACGACATTTATTATAATCAGATCATAGGGTACGGTACAGCCGCATTAACATCCGTTTCAGGCGGGATTAGTGTTGAGAATGTGCTGTCTGTTCTGGGGGATATGAGGTTGACAGCACCGAGACTGGATTTAAGCAATAATCGTTCTCATATTTACACGCCGCAAACGCTGTATTTAAAGGGGGATCATATTGATGTCTCGGGGAGTGAATTAACGTATGGCGGTTTGGATTTTAACAGCACCAATGTCCTTGATATTCACCATGCACGGTTGCAAGCTGTGATAGATCAGGGGGGGAGTGGCAATATTCTTTTTGTAGCTCCAGGTGTTCTGGTTGATGAGACAACATCGGTTTTAGCAGCACGAGATTTTGCCATCAAAACAGGGGAGTTGCACAATAGTGGTCAATTGGCAGCGGGGCAGAATTTAGCCTTTAGCGTGACAGGGGATGTGACCAACAGCAAAACGGGCTTAATCTACGTGAAGGGCAATGGTGCTCTCAAAGTTGATGGGGCTTTGTTGAATGATGCTGGTGTCGTTATGGCAGAGAGTGATTTATCTTTTACCAATGCGGCAGGCAGCGGAAAGAGCCTTTCCCTTGTCAATAAAGCGGGTTTAATTCAGGTAGGGGGAAACTTAAATATTCAAACAAAAAACTTGCAAAATGAAGCCGATAGTACGCCTAAAATAGAGGAAAAAAAGGAATATAACGATATTTCTTTCCAAAGACCGGAAGGGGCTGATCAACTCAGTGATGGGATGTTATATCAAGATGGACCCAATCTTTGGGGAAAGGGGCACGAACATCAAAGTCATAAGGGACCTTTTAAAGGGCACGTAAAAATTTTCTTGGATGTTCCTTTTTGGTCGAGCCAAGAAGGAACGTATGGCACGGCAACTTTAAAAGATGGATCAGTCTATAAGGCATTTACTTGGGAATTTAAGCCTGTCTATGATCAAAAATCTGTAAAACGGTATCAATGGAATAACTGGTCGCACATGACCGAAGAGATTGTCACGCAGACGTTTTCGCATAAACCGGCGGCTCAGGGGATGATACAATCTCACGGTAATCTGATCATTAACGCTGATAATATTGAGAATAACTATAGCATTATAGAAGCAGGGGGCAATGCGGATATCCATGCGAATGTGCTGACCAATGTAGGGGAAACAGCCTATAAAAATACTTATCTTGGTTGTCATGCCAATACAGATAGTTATTGTTATGCCTATAATGCCGATGGCAGTCGCAATGATCATCTCGATATAGACAATGGAGCTTTTCGCCAAACTGGTTCAGAAGTTCTCGATACTGTTCCTGGTCTTGTGCAAGCGGGTGGCACGTTGAATTTGGTGGTCGATCAACTCAACAACAAGGCAGCGGAAGGGTCCATTACGGGGGATGCGCATTTTGAAGCCAAAGCGGTTGGAGGTAATCCACTGGAGGCGCTGAACGGTTTAACCGGGGCTGGTGCTTTGTTTACACCCAAAGTGGATCTCAATGGTACAGAAGAACTAGCTGAGGGCAGCACTTTGCCTTTGCCAAAGCCCCAATCGGGCGGTGTTGGGGGCACGTTGCCCCAACAGAATTTCCTTTATGAAACCAGGGCAGATTTCCTTGATGTTGGTAAGTTTTATGGCTCCGCCTATTTTTTGAACAGAATTGGTTATCAGCCAGATCGGGAGATTTTTTTCTTAGGGGATGCTTATTTCGAAAAGCAACTGATTGAAAAACAAATGCGTGATCTTGTGGGGCAAGGTTTGGGTAAAGGCTCCTTTATTCCAGGAAGTGATGCCATTGAACAAGTCAAAAGTTTGCTGGATGTTGGAGCAGACTATGCAAAAGCCCACAATCTTGTCTTTGGTGAGCCTTTAAGTGAAGAACAATTGGCAAGTTTAGAAGCACCGATGGTGATTTATGTACGCCAACAGGTCAAGGGCATGGATGTTTATGCACCGGTGCTTTACATTCCTGAAAAAGACAGAGCCTCCTTTGTTTCTGCTGGGGCTTTGATCATGGGCGATGATGTCAATATCACCAGCCCAAATACAAGCACTTCAACGATTATCAATTCAGGGCGTATTGCGGCAAAGAACCAATTGAATGTGCATGGCGGTGATATTCTCAGTCAAGGGGGGCATTTTGCAGCTGATGGTGATGCTGTTATCCTTGCAGAAAACAATATTCGTTTGGATGCAGGGCGCACAATGGTTGACGGTGTGGAAACTATTTTAAACACCCATGCCTTGTCTTCTGGGGGCAATGCGACAGTTCTTGCTAAAAAAGATATGACAGCCTCAGGGGTGAAGGTCACCACAGGGGGTGATCTTGCCATGGTTACAGAAGAAGGTAACTTAACGATAGGCGCAGCAGAAACCCATCACCACAGCGAGCATAGTGATGCCACCATGCACCAACAATCGGAAGTCAATTCTGGCGGCTCAACAACGCTTCTTTCTGGAAAAGATCTGAATATTCTAGGCTCTGAAGTTCAAGCAACGGATAACCTTTTCTTACAAGCAAAAGAAAACGTTTCGATTAATGCCACGCGCAACAGTGCCAATAGCCAACGGGGGGATCAAACCTCCCATGTTGCTGTGCACAATGGCTCTCATTTAAGTTCTGGAAAAGATGCCACTGTTCTCTCTGGAAAAGATATCCATTTTTCTGCTTCTGATATGGATGTGAAGGGCAATGTTGCTCTTGGCGCCCAAGGGGATATCACAATAGATACCAAATCCGATGAGATGGCGTATCATCTTCAGAATAAAAACCTAAAAGTGGATATGCAAGCCTCGCGAGCCGTTGGCTCTTCGATCAATGCTGGGGGTGATATCACCGCTATTGCAGGGCAAGATGGCAAACCACATGATCTCACCATCACAGGCAGTTCTGTTACGGCTGATGGCAAGGTGGGGCTGAAAACCAGCCACGATATTCTCATCAACAATGCGGAAAATAGTTTACAGTATGAGATGTCGTATCATAAAGAGGGCGGGGCGTTCAGTAGCAGCAAATCCCAGCATAACAAGATTGATGCGACCCAAGTTTCCGGTTCACTCATATCGGGGGGTAAAGGTGTTGCCATTGATTCAGGAAACAACACGGAAATTGTTGCCTCGATACTCACAGCCGGCAAGACAGGGGAGACTTCAGGAGCAAAAACGCCAGAAGA
>NZ_JAQITG010000060.1:0-3775 GCF_028618615.1 Bartonella sp. AU15XJBT | reverse complement strand
TGGAGTCAAGCACGGCTGGTAAGGATAGGCGCCCACCGCGTAGTGCTATTGCCTCAAGGAGAGGGCGTGGGTCAATTTCCGATTTGATGGGCCAATAGCCTGCCAAAATGAGGCGTGAAAAATCTGTCCCTTTTTTTTCAAGGGTTTCAATAAAGTGGCGACAAGCGCGTTGTGAAAATAGGGCACGCTCTTCTTTTGAAAGAGCCTCTTGAGGCAATAAACCACTCTTGCGCTGCTGTGCACGAAGAGATGAAGTTGACAAGATCTATTCTTTTTGTAGGCTGTTCGCAAATTTCATAAGTTAAAGCCTATTGTCATTCTGATCTTATAAAGAGAGTCTTTTGCTCTTTGTTTCATAGAAAAGGGGATCTCATAGATAGAGATAAAGAGAGGCTCCATGCAAAAGGGCATGATCAATTTTGGGGGGGGCATTTATGGATGCAAACAAGCTTTATGGCTGCAAAAAATGATGCAAAAAAGGGTGATCCACAACAGCCGATGGAAAAAGTTGACCCCGGGAACCTATACAAATAGGTGGGCGCCATATGAAAAAGCCCACGGGCTTAATCAGGGACAGCTCCCTTGGAGATCACTAAGGTCTCAGGAATACGTTATTTCCTGTCGAGAAGCGCAGAACACCCTCTTTAATATAAAACAATTTCATAGCTTCTGCTAGAGATAAAATAACCTCAATCTCTTAATTTTTTATAAAGTTTTTTAGGAGGATTTTTACACCTTTGCTGGGGATTGCTGGAAATGATTGCATGATCGATGGACGGCTTATTTACAGCAAAAAAATTAAAAAACGATGGATGGGTGAGGGTGAGTAACGAAACTTTTTACATTGATGATATTTGATTTACTCTTTTGGGGCAATGTTTGATTTTGTTGTTTTGGGAGAATGCTTGGGGGAGATTTGAAGGGAGATATTTCTGATGCAGGGATGTTGGTTTAATTGAACGGGGCACCTTTGACGTTTTTGCTTTGTGAGTCATTTTTTAGGGCTGGTTCATCAATTGTGAAAGCAAGATGGGGTGAAGAGCATTGTTTCCAGGCCCCATTGTTCGCAGAGCAGAGCGGGTTTTTCGTTTGGCTTTTTTCTGTAAAATCGTTGAGACGTAAAAAAGGAAGAGGAAGTAAAGGACGTGGAGGCTTTATGCGCTGTGGAGCCTTGGGGGGCGTGTTGAGTTTTTATTATGGTATGGTAGTAGTGAAAGAAAGGTTATGGGGAAGCGCGTCTTGTGAATAGAGCGTAAGATAGGATGAAGAGGCCTAGAGCCTTTACTGGAAAGGAGAGTGTGTGGGAAATGGAGGAAGGAGAGAATGCGTATGGACAGGTTAGGATGGGCGTGTGCAAAAGGTGGTGGTGGGAAGAGATGCGTGGAGGATGGTGTGAGGGGTAGGGCTTGTTTGTGAAGTCTTATCAAACAGCCTCGTTTGAGGAGGGAGAGCTTTGTCCTATAGGGAGAATTTTCTTTTTAAAGCGCGACTGACCGGTGCTTTCAGTGATTTTTTCTTTAGGATGGCACGTTGGGATGAAGAGTATTTTAGAGTGGTATGTCTCGGTCGTGTTTGATGAAACACTGTCCTTTGAGGTGGCATGATCTGAATCTTATATTTTAGAAAGATTAACGAATAATGTTGTGTGCGGGCTTCCGCTTAATCAGAGAGCAAACACAAAATGGCTTTCTGCTTTTTAGGTTTAAGCTCTCTAAAATTTTTTAAAAGGGCATATTCTTTTTCGCTATAGGTGTCTTGATCATGGTGTGAGGGGTTTTCTTTTGTCGCAAGATCGGTGGCTAAAAGATCGGCATAAAAAAAGCTTATCGGCACTTGCAGTTTTTGAGCAATTTCAAGCAAACACCCTGCGCTGACACGATTTAAACCTTTTTCGTATTTTTGGATTTGTTGGAAACTCACTCCTAAAAAGCTTCCTAATGCTTTTTGAGAAAGCCCCATTGAAATTCTTCTATGACGAATTCTTTTCCCTATTGAAATATCAATAAAGTTTGGATTTTTGGTTTGAAAATGTGGATTTTTAGTTTGCACTTTGTGCCCCCTCCGGTTGCGAGCGCCCTCGCATTGGTATTCCGGGAGGTTGGATTCACTGAACTTAAACAGTCTCTTGTTTTTAGTGCTTATCGCACTTGGACATAACAAAAGCCCCCGGAATTTCCGGGATAGCCATAATTGTTTATGCGTTAAGTTTTAAGGAATCCAACTCCTTATTGACCGTTGCGTGGACGATCAAAAACACAGGTCTATCAATAAAGTAATTTCAGGAGATTGGCAAGAAAAATGAAAATATTTGGAAAATGAAAATTTTTTGTATCGCAAGAATGCCCTCTTATTCTGTGAAACACTACTTTTTGAGGCTGATATTGGGTCTATAGATTTACAATGTGTGTGTTTTTTGTGCGCGTGTATGTTGAATAGGGATGGACTTGTTTGCCGCGTCTTTTAACCTACTGAACTGTGAGGGGGCATCAATTTTACCAAAAGGGATATATGAGCAAATAATGTTGATGTGCGGGCTTCCGCTTAATCAGAGAGCAAACACAAAATTGCTTTCTGTTTTTTAGGCTTAAGCTCTCTAAAATTTTTTAAAAGAGCATATTCTTTTTCGCTATAGGTGTCTTGATCATGGTGTGAGGGGTTTTCTTTTGTCGCAATATCCGCGGTTAAAAGATCCGCATAAAAAAAGCTTATCGGCACTTGCAGTTTTTGAGCGATTTCAAGCAAACATCCTGCGCTTACACGATTTAAACCTTTTTCATATTTTTGGACTTGTTGGAAACTCACACCTAAAAAGCTTCCTAATGCTTTTTGAGAAAGCCCCATTGAAATTCTTCTATGACGAATTCTTTTCCCTATTGAAATATCAATAAAGTTTGGATTTTTAGTTTGAAAATATGGATTTTTAGTTTGCACTTTGTGCTCCCCGCCAAGTGCGAGCGCCCTCGCGTTGGTATTCCGGGAGTTAAAGGTACTGAATCCGAGTCAGTTTTTTTGCTTTTAGTGCAGACAAGCACCTGGACATAGCAAAAACTCCCGGAATCCCGGGATATCCGCAAAGCGGGTTCACTTTTACGCTCGGATTTAGGACCTTTAATCCCTCTTGATCGGTGCGTAGACGATCAAAATATCCTTTAAGTGGTAAAGGAATTTTAGAAGATTGGCAAGAAAAATGAAAATATTTTTGTCGTGTTATGCCGTAAATAGGGGTGTTTTGGGTGGGGTGAGAATGGTTTATGAGAGGCAAGGATAGGCCGTTGAGGGACCTTCAAGCATATCAATAAGGTGCTTTTTGTAAGCATGTGTAGAATATTTTCGGGGTGGGTTTGTCTATGCATTCTGATGAAGTACTGAACTTTGTTTACAGAGCAGAGCGGGTTTTTCGTTTGTCATTTTCTGTAAAAATGTAAAAGCGTAAAAACGTGGATCCGTAAAAAAGAAGGGAAAGTGAAGGAGGTGGAGGCTTTATGCGTTGCAGAATGTTTTAATTGTGCTTAAACTTTAAAAACTGAAAAACAAAAGGGGGGAATCTATGAACAAAATCATTAGAACAGCATTGCTGCTTTGCACTGAAATGGTTGCTGCTGGTTGTGTTATCATTGATGATGATCACTTGCCAAGTTGTAAGAAGGCTCTTGATGCCTTTAAGGCGCAAGAAATTCTTGATGTCTTGAGGGTGCAAAAAAGAAGCAACAATCCAATCAGCTCTGCGGACGAAAAAGCAGGAGTCGTATTTTGGCGCAAGTAGATGCAGCAACAA
>NZ_JAQITG010000006.1:0-128024 GCF_028618615.1 Bartonella sp. AU15XJBT | reverse complement strand
ACTTCATCAACCCTTGTTGATAATAGAAATTAAAACAGCCACTACCCTATAATGCTTTTAATAAAAGCATATAGCTCTGTCACCAAAGACCAAGTGACAAAACACCTTGATTGTAACCGTGTGAAGATATTCCCCCCATACTTATACTCTCAAGTCTATAACCAAAATTGTCCAGAAAGTCAATGTGTAAGCCTCAATATCCCCATCAATATAAAGGATAAATTTGTTTCTCAAACCCTGATACTGCCAGAAATGCACTCAACATGAAACGCCACATAAATAAGATATCACGCTATCAAGCACAGCCTTTAGTGAAAATTATAAAACACCATAATGAAGGAATTTTGAATTCCTACAAAAGCATTAAACCACACAGCTTTGTGTTTATCATGAACCTTCAAAACACTTCCCATCTATTAGTTTTAAGGGTTTTGAAAATTCTTTTTCTTTCCCATTAAGATCTAAATCAAAACTGCTAAAGTCTTGTTCTGAAGACGCACTAAGAACCCCACCACGGGTAAAATCCCCTTTGCCCTTGACTTTAAACTTTCCCCAAAGATTAAGAGCGCCACCTATAACAATAGACAAGTTTCTATCACTGTTCATTTGCGCCAAATGATGATAAAGGCTTTGGACAAAACTCTATTTTCTATAAAATTTTTGAGATAGTAAAGGGCTATTTCTTGTCTTTTTTTCCGATAAATTTAGCTATTTTCTCTTTCCAAGAGTGAGGCTGCTCTTCGCTGGAAACCTCTCGTTGATCATCAAGCTTTTCTGCACCCCGTTCAATCAAAGCATAGCTCATTTGCTTTGTTTTTGCTACTTCTTTAGCTAAAGCTATTGCCCGTTCAAGGTGGGTTTTGTTGATGCTCTCGTCAAAACCTAGGTGATCCCCTGCTGCAAAACTTTGCTGATAAGAATGCAAGGTCTCAACATCACCCAACAAAGCAAGAGCGCCAAGATGAAGCAAAGCATCATCCCTATCATCTCCCTTATCCGTTCCATCCTGTTGCCAAGGAGCTATACCATAATCAGAGCGAAGTCTTTCAGAAAGATCAATAGCAGTTACTGACCATTCTAGCGCATCATCAAGCGCCTGTGTTAAACGATCCGCAGTGACTTCTGGTTCAAAGATTTCCAGTCCCTTGGCTTCAAAATTAAGTTGTATATCTGGGATATCTTCCGTGTGGGTAGGATTAATGAATTTGCAAGCTGAAGCCAAAATGCCCGTGCTAATCAAAAAGGCGCTATCAAATTGCGGACAATCTTTAGCAATTTCGTCATTATAAAGAATGTCTACTTCACGATCCGCCAATTGATAGCTTGCCATATAGTCATCTTCATTGATTTTCTCAGTTGACCACCCTAAGCTTTTTAAAAGTTCATGAGCACTTTCCATATTCAATGGAGCATCTTTATCATCCGTTTCCTCTATCTCCTCTGTCTCCTCAACAGAGGCTGTTTTGGAAACAACAGACGTTGTTTGTGGATCAAGGAACAAAATCGGAGCATTTTTTGGAAAACCCACTCGATAACCACGTGCAAGAGTGAGAAGATTATCAATTCTATATTTTGAGATTTCTTCTACAAAACCTAAAGGATTTCCCTTTCTAAAATTCTCCTTGTAAGATTTGAGCTTTTCAACATCCCCAATCAAAACAAGCGCAATAAGGTGACGCGCTACAAGATCAAGTTCACTGTCTGGGGAAAAAGCTACATAATCATAAATGATTTGATTGACATTTTGCTGCTCAGCCCATTCAAGCATATCTGTACAAATCTGCTTTAGCTTGCCTTCATCCAATTCAGTACTAGAAACTGTATAAATTTCTTCTGCTTCTTTGAGAGCTGTATATTGAGGCATATTATAGAAAATCTCTCTATGAGCACTAGAAAAACCAAGTGTTGAAAGGGAAGCCTTAAATGCAACAATTGGCTCTTTTTCATCACTTTGAAGGCTATACATTATATTGATGATACGGTCTTTACTTATGAAATAAGCATTGCAATTATAGTTTTTATCCTGATAAACTGTCCAACCCATTTGTTTTAATTGCTCTGCAACTTTATTGAAAGTAATCAAAGCTTGTGGACCAAGATGTGCTTCTGCAGCCTCTCTCTCATGAAGAATTTTCAGATGTTTTTCAGCAAATTCAACGGCATGGTTAACATATTTTTCTACGTCATCATCATCCAAATGTTCAGAAATTGTACCTACCGCAATGGAATTTTGATAAGATCTCAGTACATCGATCTTTCCTGTCAACGCTAAACAAGCCAAATGCCAAACTATATCTGTATCGTAACTATATTTTTGAACAACTGTTTTGCTTTCGATCGATGCTTGTAAATCTTGAGCGCGTGCCCATTGTATTATCCGCTCAGAGATTTGTGTTAACTCTTGTTCATTCAATGTCTCTACACAAATATCAATCCCTTTACCAAAACCACTAAAAATCCCTCCCCCAATTGTATTAAAAGACTGATAAATATCCGTAGGTCGTATCCAATTATATTCTCCCCTATAGTGAATATAACGACAAGCTATAGAAATCTCTTCGTTAGAGATCTCAGCTTCAAGACGGACACTGTAATTGTCATGGAGGCGTACAAAACCAAAATCAAACTGAATAAAACGATCTGGCAAAGAGAGCCACATTTTTCCAGGTTCCGTAGAAAACCACCCTTGGGTTTTAAGAATACGGTTTGCTGCAGTAAGGCTCATCTGCTGCTTTTTTGGTTTTTTGCGCGTTAGAATATCGTCTAACTCCCCATTCTTATAGGCTTGTGCAAATAAAATAAGGCGATCAATCCATTCTATGGTTGCATAATCCGCAAACTCTGGAACATGTAATTGGGATGCCGGCTTGTCAGACCTTAAAGCATCAATATCGCCAAGCAATGCTTCAGCAACGGCAGAATGATTGGCAGCTTCTTCGCGCAATTTTTGTTCAATATTCTGCGTTTGTGCCCATGCAATCACTTTATTTAGAGCTTCCTCAATATGGCTTTCAGAAAGATTCTGTGCTATAATTCCGAAATTTTCTTCTGCAGAAATCAACATATCATCATATTTGTAGCGCGACTGTTCACCATTAGAATATTCCCTAGCAAGGCAATAAGCGGCTGTAGTAAGATCAACTGATAGCCGCAACCTTCCACCATCCTCTCCATAATCTACAACATCATAGAGAATGCGTATTATACGATCAGAAAGATGATAATAAGCAAATGTATCTCCCACTTCATCGCGATGGGGCTCCCAGCCCAGTCTTTTTAAAATCTCTGTTACGTCTTTGGTTTGCATCATCATTCCCCCAGCATAATCCTTAATTCTTTTACATAAAAATTACTTGCGTAACACTGAGGATCTCTAGAAAGACCATATACTTCATCACCCCTAATGTCATCTCCTCCATAGTTTTTTCCAAAAACTCTTGTAAAAAGGGAGAGGTTTCGGACTAGGAGTGTTCTCAATCTTTTCAATTGGTTGTTCACCATCAAGTATATCTTCTCACGCATGTACTATAATTCTTTTGCAAAGGAATTCATAAAAATTACTTGCGTAATATTTGCAATCGCCCAATGAGACTGTATTCCTGTTTCAGAGATTACTCCAACAGATATACGTAATACGCTCGCTCTAACTTGGCTTATAAAAGCAAAATAAAGTTAATTATTATGATCTTTTCTTATTTTTAAGATTAATGGAATGCTTTTCTCTTGTTCGTAGAATAAAAGTAGCGATATAAGATTTTATAGTAGCTATACAACCGATTATACTATCCTTTCGCCTTCTATAATATAAAATTTTTTCTTTAAAATCTTATAACACAAAATGGTATGATGAAATAAAAGGCATTAAAAGAGATAAAATAGAGAGCTAATAAACTAAAGGCCTCGTTAAACGAGGCCTTTATACTTTTTGTGCTTATAATCTCATTTTTATGAAATTAGAATTTGTATGCAACACCTACACGGAAGTCATTGGTTTTGTAAGCTATTTTATCGCCGTCCTTTACAAATGCTTTTTTACCGTAGTCTGAATAACGGTATTCAGCACGTAACAGAACATTGTCTGTCATTGCGAAGTCAACACCACCACCAATGGTGAAACCAACAAACGTTTTTGATTTATCAAATACTTTAGCAGAAGCGATTTCGGTACCACCAGCTGTTTCCGCCTTAAGAGAATTAACCATCTGTACCTGTGTATAAGCAATACCACCAGCAACATAAGGCATAATACGGTCAACCGCTGCAAAACCAATGCGAACGCGTGTAGCACCAGACCATTTTTCTTTTAAAGAGAAGCCCTCTATACGTTTGTCATTCTTCGTGATACCATCAATGGTTTTTCCTGAAGCAACTGTAGCTTTAGCATCTGTAAGCTCAGTTTTGAAACCTGCAAGGCCCGCGTCCCCAATGACTTCTGACTGCGTTTTTGATTCTTCGCGGTCTGCCCAGACTGCATCGGTTTCAACACCTAGAATGAGACCATTTCCAAGATCTACGTTGGAACCTACATAAATACCACCCATGAAACCGGAAGGCTTAGGTGTTGAATCTTTATCTGTAATTTTCTTTTTTGATTCTGAATCATATACATCAACTTTACTTGAAAAGTTTCCAACTTGACCACCGATATAAAAACCTGTCCAAGAAAATGAAGGGGCTGCTGCGATAACTGCTGGGGCTGTTTCACGAGGGACGATAACATCAGCAGCTTGTGCCGCAGAAGCTGCCGCCATAGCAATAACAGAAGTTGTTACTAAAGATTTTATATTCATAAATTTTGCTCCTAATTTATTTATGAACACAGTGCTACAAGATTACAAAAAAAAAAGCTGTAGTAAAAATGATACAGTCACAGAAAATGGACAACTCACCCAAGATAAAACTACTTCTTATACGAGAAGCTAAAAACTGCACATGTAAATAACTTATTGATTTTAAATGTAATTCTTGTTTATTGTTTATGAAATTTTTTAATAAAATCTTAATAATATTTTTTTTACACCCATTCTAAATATGGGATGTGTGATAATATAGCAACAAAAAATGAAAGAGGCTCTATCCTTGACAGAGCCTCTTTGTTATTTAACTTACCATCTATTAAAATTTGTAAGCAACACCAACACGGAAATCATTGGTTTTGTAAGAAGTCTCATATTTATCATTTGAGAATTTCTTTTTACCAAAATCGGAGTAACGATATTCCGCACGGACAATAATATTATTGGTCATTGCTAAATCAGCACCCACACCAAGGGTGTAACCAACAAGAGTCTTTGTTTCATCAGATAAGGTACCAGAAGCGATGACTTTATCTGAATCTTTCCCTGTTATTGAAATCGATGCAGTATCTTGAAGCTGTGTATAGGCGATACCACCAGCAACATAAGGCATAATGCGTTCAGCAGCAAAACCAATACGTACACGTGTTGCACCAGCCCACTTTTCTTTAAAAGTAAAACTGTGGGTTCGTTTAGCACCAGCTTCAAGCGCATCTTTACCAATATTAATTGAAGCGTCTTTTAATAGCTTGTTAATATAATTGATGTGATCTGGAGTAATGACATATGTTTTTCCTGTCTTTGTGTCATCTTTATTAGACCACATGATATCTGTATCGACACCTAAAATAAGGCCATTGCCGAGATCAATATTGGAACCTGCGTAAAGACCACCCATGAAACCAGATAGTTTTGGCAAATAATCATCACTTACTGGAATCTTTTGTCCTTTAGCGAGAATATCCATCTTCGTTTTACCCGAAAAACCACCAATCTGCCCACCAAAGTAGAAACCTGTCCAAGAAAAAGTTGGAGCAACAATAACGGGAGCAACAGGTGTTGGACTTGGGGGAACAATAACATCTGCTGCTTGCGCCGCTGAAACTGAAACAAAAGCGAAAGCAGAAGCTGTTATTAACCATTTCATATTCATATTTTCTCTCCATAGCTGAAATATTTATTTGAACACGTCATGTCATATAGAGCCCAAACTTCAGATATCTGTAGCAAAAATGATACACTCATAAAAAAAACAAAAATCCAATCACAGCGCCCTTAAGTGCTTGATCTGCAGTACATGAGAATTAAACGATGCCTATGCATAAATGCATTCCTCTCCTCATATCTTTATAAATTTTGCAAAAAACTGCGACATTCCCCCGTGTAAAGCATGCGCTATTGGCTATGGAAAGATGGCATATTTATTATAATGCAAAAATTATCTTTTCGTCTGTAATATTAAAGATGCTCTCATCTTAAATCATTTTATTTAAAGTAACCAAAATCATCCGCCTACACGTTACAAACAAGCAAATGAATGAAACCGTTTAAGAAAATGCTAAAATGCCTCTTATGAAAGCTCTCAATATCAAGGATAGCGAGAACTATTACAATATTGAGAACAAGCCAAATGCACCCGTTCCATTTAAATTTATACAAATAATGTTTTTAGCTTCATCATTCACAAGTCCAAATGGTGCATAGCTCTTTAGATTGTTTTTTACTGTAAAAGATGTGTATCGCACATAAACAAAGTTTCGAATACTTCATGGATTGCAACAAGAACACATTCAACTTACCCGCTTTTTGTTTTTACTTTAGGCTCTTATTGTTTTTGAAAGACTGACCATTTTTTATCTCAACCTTATAAAAAGTCTTTTTCAAAGCTTCAGCCTTCTTTGTAGGTACTCTATTTCACACTCTATTTATAAACTAAATTGAAAAAAATAACGCATGACAAACAACTGCTATGATAAACATTGAAACTTATCTAAAAACTCTTCCTAAAGCTGAAAAAATGAGAAATCTTTCTTAAAGTTTTCAAACAAAACATTGCTTTAAAAATCATGAAGTTGGCAGAAAATATATTTGATATTTTAAATCGTAGACAAATAAATAATTATCTATAGCCGAAATATGCCTACAAAGAGCGAAAGTTTAACATTTTTATACTTGACCACAGACCTCCTGCTCGATTTAGAGGAACGGGTCCTCATCAGATCCTGTATGCCAACGGCCCAGATTTTTGTCAAGCGGATTTGTCTTGGTTTCCCACTCTTTGTGGTTTACTTAACTCAAGGTTTTATGGACAAAGTCCTACTGCTCCACCCTGTATCCTAAAAACACTTAAATAAGGCAAATCTCTATGGCTTATATAACCGAACTTCAAATGAGGGAATTTGTAACAAACATAATAGAGCGATCCAAAATCTACACGTTATATAATTCTATGAAGTTTATAACGAGCAACCGTCACTATACAGTATATTCTTTACCGAAATCTTCCTGCTCCTATCTTTTCCGAACAGTACCCTTCATAAACCGGCGCATAATCATAATACCCTTCGCAAACAAATAACACCCCCCTGTTTTCAAGTGATAAAAAATATCCCCTTCTTCAATTCCCGATCATACGTCAGAATTCTTGATGTTGTTTTCTTACTTTTTAAAAACTCATTGGATTTCGTGCAAATAGGCTTGGCCGTTTTCCTTTTCCTGGTCCTTTTTTAGGTTTAGGTCCTCTTTTTTTACCAGAATGTGATACAGGTAGTAACTTCGCTGCTGTTATGCATTGGCTGTTATTTGTGCAAGAAAGTTCCATTTGAACAACTTCAGAGAAGATCTTGCTAAACTGTTCACTAGAAAAAAGATTTCTAGGAAGAACAACATCAGATATGCCCTCTATGAAATTTTGAGAAGACAAAAAGCTCGCACCCTGAGCAAAAGAGATTGAAGAAAAAGTAGCAAAAGCTGTAATAAAATATTTTATGTTCATAAATTTAACCTCATAGAAATATCCATAATGGATTTTACATAGTGTCTTCATTGCAAATTTCCAGAAAAAACAGCATGTTTATAGGTAAAAAGTGAAAATCCTCAAAAAACAAAACTTTGGAGCATTTTTAATTTTAAAATAAATGCAAATTGCCCTGCTTGGCCAACATATAAATCACTTGTTTGGCAATGAATAAAAGCATGAAGTATCGCCTAGGGACAATAAACGACACAAATATCCTATCAACATATTGATTTATAATTCCTCTATTGAATGAATGCTCTCCGTATCATAAGGTTATCTCATTTCAAACTTTTTCACGATAGACTTAAGAAAAATTATTTTCTTACATATCATAAATGAGGTTGATATATGGATAAAACTCTAGAAAAAGGCGTTTTTTCTTATGAAGCCATTTAAACGCTAAAGTTATTATAATACTTTAACTTCGTCAAAAGCATGCTCCTGCTAACTTGTTTCTAGGTCACTTTCTAGATGTCATTCTTTGCATTGTTCAGTGTAATCGTGGTCAATCTTTATATATTAATCCTACAACATTTTGATTTATAATGATAATATAGCGTTATTCATATTGAATTAGAACCCGAATACCATAAAATTCTCTCATTCCAAATCTCTCTCAATGTTGAATCAACCAAAATCATTTGTATGCACGTTACAAATGGAAAGACCGTGTGGAGTGAAACTGTACAATAAAAACGCCTCTTATGAACCGTACCAAGGGCTGTCACAAAACTGGGTGTTGGTAAAGTGTGTGATAGTAGCAGTTTGTTACTTCATAAACATAAAAACAGTGGTGTTCAATAGATTTTATATCGTATGGGGAGCTTGATTGTTATATCATTCATGAGCACTACCGCGAAATGGGCTTGGGTGCCTTAAGAAAGATTTCTTAAAAAAGCACGTGAATGAGCAACCCAAATATATTCCGTTTAGGGTGTTTTATTTTGTGTGGGGGGCATAACTACGCTACAGAATGTGAAAAACAAAAGTATTAGGCAATGCGTAATCTGCATTACTTAACAGACATTGTTTCAGATACTTTTGAAAGGCGTAAAGTAGAATTAATGATGGTAAGGATGGATATTGTTTTTTACATTGATGCCTTCCATATTCTTCCCCAATTAGGCTATATATCAGTTTCAGAGATTTAGGCCTTCCAACGACCTACCACATATTCCTAGCCCTTCTCCAAAATTGCTCTTTTTTCAAATAAAAGCTGTTACAAACATAAAAAGAATATGAATTCGTGAATGTACTTTTATTGCCTAAATTTCAAATCAAAGAGCACTGATGTATAATTCTTATCTGAAAAGATGAGAGGACAAAATGCCCAAATTATCGGCACTTTGCCCTCTTGCATCAATAATTCACGCTATTAAAAGCCAATTTTTAAAGTTAGCTATGTGCAAAAATATCAACTTCGCCCCATCCTAAAAGATCAAGCCTAGCTCTCATAGGCAAAAATTGAAAGCATGCCTTGGCAACACTTTCTCGCTCTTCGCGTCTTAAACGTTCTTCAAATATAACCTTTAAACGATGCAAATATAACACATCTGATGCAGCATATTCAATTTGTGCCTGTGATAACGTTTCTGCCGCCCAATCCGAAGATTGTTGCTGTTTAGAAATATTCACATTCAGCATTTCATTACAAATTTCTTTCAATCCATGACGATCCGTATAGGTACGTGTGAGTTTTGAAGCGATCTTTGTACAAAAAACAGCCTCTGGCATAACACCAAATGTATGCGCTAAAATAGCAAGATCAAAACGCCCAAAATGAAATATTTTGGTGACAGCGTTATCTTTAAGGAGCTTGACCAAATTGGGAGCACTCTTTTGTCCTTTAGCAATTTGTATAATATCAGCAGTCCCATCTCCAGAAGAAATCTGAACAACACACAAACGATCACGATGTGGCTGTAACCCTAAAGTCTCAGTATCAATCGCAATGGCATCAGTTTTATAATTGTCTAAGTTTGGCAAATCACCTTGATGAACGCGAATCTCAGCCATTCACCCTCCTATTTGCTAAAGCGGTAAGAATACGGGCCCAAGAACGCTGCCCCTTATGAAACGATTTTAAATTATACTTTTCATTAGGCGAATGAATACGGTCATCAGCCAATCCAAAACCAACCAAAAGAGTTTCCATACCAAGAATTGACTTAAAATCTGCTACAATTGGAATCGAGCCCCCCATGGCTGTTAATACAGCAGGAACTTCCCACTCTTGTGATAGAGCATCCTTTGCCGCCTTGGTAAAAGATGAATCATCAGAAAGCTGAAGTGCCGGAGAAGAACCATGATTCTTAAATTCAACCGTACAGTCAGCAGGAATTGAGCCACGTACATAATCACGCAATGCTTGGCGTATTTTCTCTGGATCTTGCTTATGAACTAGACGACATGATACTTTTGCACTCGCTTGAGACGCAATAACCGTTTTCATCCCTTCCCCTTCATAGCCCCCACTAATACCATTAATTTCCATAGTAGGACGTGCCCACACAAGCTCTAAAATGCTCCGCCCTTTTTCACCAGAAGGAACGGAAAGACCTATAGGACCAAGAAAACTTTCAGCAGTACAATTAAGCGCATTCCATGATTGTAAAATATGTGGAGGTGTTTCTTCTACGCCATCATAAAAACCAGAAAGTGTCACCTTATTATTTTCATCATGAAGTCCTGCCAAAACTTTAGCTAAAATACGAATGGGATTAGCTGCTACTCCCCCAAAATAACCAGAATGCAAATCACGATTCGCTGCTGTGATAATAATCTCTTCCGCCATAATTCCCCGAAGAGAAAGGGCAATAGATGGTGTATCAGCATCCCACATCGACGTATCACAAACCAATGCGTAATCAGCCTTAAGTTCATCTTTATTTGCTTTTAAAAAAGGAATAAGAGAAGGAGAAGCACATTCTTCCTCACCTTCACATAAAATAGTCACTTTAACAGGAAGCTGTCCTGTTTCTTTCTTATATGCACGACATGCTTCAATAAATGTCATAAGTTGACCTTTGTCATCTGAAGCACCGCGAGCACAAATAACTTTCTCTCCATCTCTCTCTTTTAAAGAAGGTGTAAATGGATCATCCTCCCATAAACTCAATGGATCAACAGGTTGAACATCATAATGTCCGTAAAACAATACATGTAAACAATCATCTGAAGGTCCTGGATGATGCCCAACAACCATTGGATGACCCGGTGTATCACGGCGAGAAGCCTCAAAACCAATGCTTTTTAAATCCTCTACTAACCAATCAGCTGCTTGACGACATGCATCCTTATAAGCCGAGTCTGTAGAAATCGATTGAAAACGTAAAAGAGAAAAAAGGCGTTCAAGGCTCTTTTCTATATTCTCATCAAGATGTGTTAGTACTTTATTCAGCATAAAAAAAACCTCTCAAGCCTCATATATTTGTATAATTGTAAAAATTTGACTTTAAGCCTCTTGTAGGATTTTGCAAGAGACCTTATTCATTTTTGGCACTGTGAACAGTAAAAACTTGAACGTCCCGACTGTAAAATACGTATAATAGGCGTTCCACATTGCAAGCATTCCTTGCCTTCTCGTCCGTAAACCGAAAAAGCATGTTGAAAATAACCAAGAGAGCCATCCACATGCATATAATCACGTAAAGAAGATCCGCCAGACAAAATAGCTTCAGAAATCACATTGCGTATATTCTGTGCTAAAGAATCTGCAAGTTCACGTGCATATACCGTTTTTGATGCCAGTGTAAATGCACCACGCTGTGGAGATAAGCGACTCCGCCAAAGCGCCTCGCAAACATAAATATTCCCAAGACCCGCAACAATAGACTGATCAAGCAAAACACCCTTAAGAGATACTTTTTTATTAACAAAAGCCTTTTGTAAATAACGACCAGAAAACCCATGACTCATAGGTTCAAGCCCTAGCTTATTTAAAAGCGGATGTTTATAAAGCTTATCCGTATCAACTAAAAGCATAAACCCAAAGCGACGCACATCATTATAAATAAGATGATAAACTTCACCATTCCTTGTCTGAATATCCATGACAAAATGATCATGCTTAACCAATTTACTGGTCATTGAAAAAGCTTTTCTTAAAAGATTATTCTCTATACGCCATGATCCCGACATTCCTAAATGGCTTAAAATCGTTTCATCCTGAGAAAGATGAAATAATAAATATTTCGCACGCCGACCAAGTTCTAGAATTTTTCTGCCAATCAGTCGTTCAGAAAAAGCCTCAGGAAAAGGAAAACGCAAATCTCTACGATTAAGTTTGACAGATACTATCTTTGCATCAGTGACAACAGACTTAAGTCCACGACGAACCGTCTCTACTTCAGGAAGCTCAGGCATCACTCCTCTTTAATAATTATGCACTTATCCAGTCGTATCACCGATAAATTGACCTCTTCTCCGCCCTCAAAGAACAAAAATTTTTAACTCCATCTGGTCTGTAAACAACCACGATTCCTGTCAAGTGGACTTCTCTCGACTTCATACGCATGTAATTCACTTAACGAAAGGCTCTACGATCAAGCTCTATCTTGAACATTCATTCGCGTACTCTAAAAATATTCCCCCTGTCAAGGAGACTTGACTCACCTCAAATGACGTTTTTTACGGCACAACAGGATTAAGCCCATTCACCCTTACGAAATACGGGAACTCTTACACCTGCCTGCGTAATACCATCTATATCAATTTCACCAGAGCCAATCATCCAATCAATATGAATAACACTTTTATTACCACCACGGGCTGCAATCTCTTCTGATGTCAATGATGCTCCATCTAAAAAGCATTTGGAATAACACTGCCCTAAAGCAATATGGCAGGCTGCATTTTCATCAAATAAGGTATTATAAAAAAGAAGATCACTCTTAGAAATTGGTGAAGAATGAGGAACAAGGGCAACTTCGCCCAACCGGCTTGCACCCTCATCACTTTGCAAAACCTGCTGAAAAACTGCCTCGCCTGTTGATGCACGGGCCTCAACAATACGCCCAGCTTCAAAACGTACTTCAATATTATCAATGAGTGTTCCTTGATAGGAAAGGGGCTTTGTTGAGCGAACGAAGCCTTCAACCTTATGAGCATGAGGAGTCGTGAAAACTTCTTCTGTCGGAATATTAGGATTGCAAACGACACCATTTTGAGCAACGGATGCACCACCATGCCATTCATGATCATCTGCCAAACCAACTGTTAAATCAGTCCCTGGTCCTGTGAAGTGCAAGGCAGAAAAACGCTGCTGATTAAGCCAAGATGATCGTTTCTTCAAATTTGCATTATGAATAGTCCAAGCATGCACTGGATCTTCTTCTGTAACACGTGAAGCAGAAAAAATTGCATCCGCTAATTTTTTAATCGCCTCATTGAGCGGTAAAGAAGGAAACATCGCCTCAGCCCACCCTGCTGTTGGATAAGCAACGATCGACCAATTCATAGCAAAGTTCGATATTTGCTTGAGTGCCGGCTGATAAGCTATTGAAGTGGCTTTATTTAAACGTGAAACCTTATCAAAATCCTGATTGGAAAGAAGCAAAGGATTATCACCAACAATCGCTAAACGTGCGGCTCCATTTTCAAAAGCCTTCGCCATTCCCTCATAAAGCCAAGAAGGGGCACAATCAAAACTATCGATATGGGCATTTTCAAAACGTGTAAGCGATAACATATCATCACTAAAAATGGGTGTAATGACACCAGCGCCAACCTTATAAGCATGATACGCAATACGCCGAACAAAAGGGAGTGCTGAAACTGGAGCAGTCAAAACAAGATCCTGTCCCTCTTGTAAATTTAACCCCACTTTTACCGTAACTTCTGCAAGACGATTCAGCATTTCAGGCGAAATTGCCTCATGAATATCAAAGTACATTACCCATACCCTTCTTTAAATAAAATGTGTTCCTTACGTCGCCATATTCTAAATTGTTTTTCCAGATCCTTTCACCTTACTTTAAGTATATTTATTGCGTATCACCATTACTAAAGAGTTCACTTAATTCATAAACCGTAATGGGGTGTAAAACTCTTTTTTGGTCGTGCAAAAACTTACCAGTTTCTGTGTCGTTTTTCTAACATTGCAACAATTGCATTTAACTGATCTGATGAAGGCAACGCCATAATTGTTTTATTTTCCTCTTTCTTAGCGAGATGTTGAGGCGCATAAGTTGGAATGGGAACTTTATCAAGCTGTACCATAGCAAAAGACGTAGGTTGTACCGTCTTGGACTGTGCGACTTCTGTAGAAGGAGATGCACTTTTCTCTGCTTTGACTTCCTTACTTTCTAAGCCTTCATCGATAAAGCTTGGCGCATAACCAGAACGTTCCTGAGCAAAGGCATAAGCAACATCATAAGGGCGATTATCCGTAGGAACTTGAAGTGACCCATCACGGGATCGCTTTTCATAAAAAGCATTACCCCCTGCAACATGAACATAGTGCATGTTTTTATAAGGAAAAGATAAACCAGCGGTATGAAAAAACTTAGCGTGTTTAACTTTCTTATCTCGTTCACCCCGTAAAACAGCATCAGCAGCCTCTCTTACACGAGCAACAGATGCTTTCTCCGTCATAGGACGCGTTAAAACACCAGGAGCAAATTGCTTATATTGACCAACAACACCACAAATCGTCTTGGGATAGGCGCTTGAATTAACACGATTCATCACAACAGTCCCAACGGCAATCATTCCTTCACGACTTGAGCGATTTGATTCAAAATACATCGCACGCATAAGGCATTGGCGCTCTGTCAATGGATACGCAACTGTTTTTGTCTGCTTATTATTTAGTTTTCCAGCATCTAAATGATTTGCAGCACACCCCACAAAAACCAACGGCGCTACGCAACAGGTAACAAAAACATTCCAACGATTTTTTTTCATCTTATGCAACACATTCCTATAATCTCTGAGCTATTCAAATTTTGAAATGAGCTTTAAGTGTATCTCTCAATAAAGTACACAGCTAATTGTTACCACTCAGTAAAATTTTAATACAAATGGTAATCAAAAACTATCTATGCGAAATAAAAAATAAAAAACTCTTAATTTATAGATCAATATTGTTACTCCTCATGGCACAATATAGACCTATAAAAACCCACACGTTTCAATCGCAATAAAATAATACTATCCACTCATTCTATAGATGAAAAAGATTTGGCAAAAAAGGTTTTGATACCAAAACTCTTTGCATCAATATTGAAAAAATAATACAGATATCCCCTTTAATATAAAATTTTAACAAAATGATCAGAAAGAAAATTCCCCTAAAGAAAATTCCCCTCCAGCCACAATACAGATGATGGTATCATCCAATCTACAAATATGTCAAATCAAGAGTTAATAATCTGCCATGTTTAGCTTGAAAAAACTCTTTGTGGCTTCTTTATGCTTTTTCATAATATGGTTATTGTATTCTGTTTATGTTTTTTCTAGAGTTCTGTATTGTAAGAAAATGCTCAATGTATCTACAAGCTTATTTTAGACATTTAAGAAAAATTTAATTTATTTTCTTCTCACCTACGCCAACTTTATACGTAAGGTCATCGCGAGGACGATCAGAAGACATGTGATAACCTGTTATGATATAATGCAACATTTCAGCAATATTGGTAACATGATCACCAATTCGTTCAATATTCTTTAAACAAAACAGTAAGTGCGTACAAACCGTAATATTGCGCATATCTTCCATCATATATGTCAAAAGTTCACGAAAAAGAGAAGTATACAAAGCATCAATCTTCTCATCCCGCTCACGCACAGCGTCAACACGCTCTAATCGGCGACTTGTATAAGCATCTAAGACTTCTTTTAATTGATTAAGCGCTAAGGCTGTAATTGTTTCAAGCCCATGATAAAAGGAGGCCGATTGACGTATTTCTGAAAGGGCAACAGTCCTCTTAGCAATGTTTTTAGCCATATCCCCAATCCGCTCAAGATCAGAAGAAATACGAATGGCGCCAATAATTTCACGCAAATCTACAGCCATCGGTTGGCGCTTGCAAATAATGGCAACCGCTTTTTCATCAATATCACGTTCTGCTTCATCTAAAAAAACATCATCAGCAATCACTGCCGTTGCAAGTTGAAGATCACTACATACAACCGATGCAACAGAACGTTCAATCATTCTTTCCGCATGGCGCCCCATTTCTGTAATCCTTGCTTTTAGATATTTTAGTTCTGCATCATAAGAACGAACAGTATGGTTCATAGACATATCTTACACTCCTCAATTCACCTATCCAAAACGCCCCGTAATATAATCTTGCGTCCGTTGTTCTTTTGGTGAAGTGAAGATCATTTCAGTTGCACCAACTTCGACCAAATGCCCTAAATGAAACATGGCCGTATATTGAGAAACACGTGCCGCCTGTTGCATGGAATGTGTTACGATAACAATTGTATAATTTTGCCGTAACGCATCAATAAGCTCTTCAATCCGAGCCGTCGCAATAGGGTCAAGAGCTGAACAAGGTTCGTCCATCAAAATAACTTCGGGACTAACCGCAATAGCACGCGCAATACACAAACGCTGTTGTTGTCCTCCTGATAAACTTGTTCCAAGATCATGAAGACGATCTTTTACTTCTTCAAATAAACCGGCCTGCCTCAAGCTCTTTTCAACCACATCATGTAATTCGGCGCGCGTCTTAACTAAACCGTGAATGCGCGGCCCATAGGCAACATTCTCGAATATAGATTTTGGAAAAGGACTAGGCTTTTGAAAAACCATTCCAACACGAGCACGTAATTCTACAACATCAATCCGTGTGTCATAAATATTTTCCCCATCTAAGGTAATAAGACCCGTTATTTTAGCCCCTTCAATCGTATCATTCATACGGTTGAAACAACGCAAAAAAGTCGACTTCCCACACCCTGATGGACCAATCAAAGCAGTGACTTGATGTTCAGGAATATCAAGGGTAATACCATGAAGTGCTTCTTTTTCCCCATAAGAAACCTTCACATCCTGACCTCGCATTTTAATTTTCATGACAAAAACTCACCTTACAAAAATCTTATCGAAGTTGTTATTTATTAAAACTACTGGCGACGTTCGAATCGTCGACGTAAAAAAACCGCAGAAATATTCATGATCGCAAGAAAAATCATTAATACAATAATAGCCCCCGATGTCTTTTCAACAAAAGCGCGCTCTGCTTCACCCGCCCACATAAAAATTTGAACAGGCAAAGCTGTTGCTGGATCCATGGGAGTCATAGGAATATTAACAACAAAAGCAACCATTCCAATCAAAAGCAAAGGGGCGGTTTCACCCAAAGCTTGGGCTACTCCGATAATTGTACCTGTTAAAATACCAGGTGCTGCTAAAGGAACAACATGATGAAAAATCATTTGTGTTTTTGATGCGCCCAACCCTAAAGCTGCTGCACGAATAGAGAGAGGAACAGCCCGCAAAGCAGAACGTGTTGCAATAATAATCGTGGGAAGAGTCATAAGCGCTAAAACAAGACCACCAACAAAAGAGGCTGAACGTGGTAATCCTAAAAAATTAACAAAAACAGAGAGTCCTAAAAGACCAAACACAATCGAAGGAACAGCTGCAAGGTTATTGATATTAACCTCAATAAAATCTGTAAATTTATTTTTGCGTGCATATTCTTCTAAATAAAGAGCCGTTGCTATGCCTATCGGGAGTGAAACCAATAAAACGATGCCTATCATATAAAGAGAACCGATTATCGCAACACCTAATCCCGCAATCTCAGGACGACTCGAAGCACCAAATGTAAAAAAACCAATATTAAATGTCTTATAAAGCGTACCATCATGGGCTAAACGCTTTATCCATTCTACTTGTCGATTAGAAACTTTACGGTTTTTTTCTGCTACATGCAGATCAATCTGTCCCTTATAAGCAGAATCAATATCTGCGGCTGCCAAAACTTTGATTTTTTGCGTTGTGCCAATCAGTTTTGGATTTTTTGTCACCATTTCACGCAGTTGAACACGAACTCCATTTGAAAACATACGGTTAATGTCCCGCAGAGAGGCTCGATCATTTTGATTGACATCAAGTTTTTTTGCTAAAGCATTGCGTACGAGAAGTGGATAATTCGCTGTTATGAGGACTTGTGGTTTTGTTTGACGTTGACCACTTGGATCAATGATCTTTTCATCCAAATAAATCGATAATATCATTTCACTTTGAAAAAAAGCTGTATAGCCTTGACTAATGATAGACCATAAAAGCGCAAATAAAAAAAATAAACCAATAAAAATAGCAATCAAACCATAGGCACGAAAACGACGTTCAGCCCAATACCGACGCTTGAGGCTAATATTGCAACGAGGAAAAAAATCTTCATTCATTCATATTGTTCCCGATATTTACGCACAATATAAAGAGCGAGAATATTCATCAAGAGTGTCATCACAAAGAGTGTCATACCCAGGGCAAAAGCCACCAGAGTTTGCGGAGAATTAAACTCAAAATCACCGGTCAATTGATTAACAATCTTAACAGTCATCGTGGTCATTGATTCGAACGGATTGAGAGTTAAGTTGGCTGCAACACCTGCGGCCAAAACGACAATCATTGTTTCCCCAATTGCACGCGATGCCGTCAACAAAATGGCCCCCATAATCCCTGGAAGTGCTGCTGGTATAACGACTTTTTTAATTGTTTCAGATTGCGTTGCCCCTAAACCATACGAACCTTCACGTAAAATGCGTGGAACAGCCGTAATAACATCATCCGACAAAGAGGAAACAAAAGGAATCAACATAATTCCCATCACAACGCCAGCAGTTAGAACACTTTGCGCCATAATAAAACCACCTCCATCTGAGAGAGAAACAGACAGATCACGTAAAAATGGTCCGACAACCTTCAAAGCAAAAAAACCATAAACAATGGTTGGGATGCCAGCAAGAACTTCCAATAATGGTTTTACAATTGCTCGCAATCGCGCAGAAGCATATTCTGCCATATAAAGAGCTGAAAATAAGCCTATAGGTACAGCAAAAAGCATGGCGACAAATGCAATATAAAGTGTACCAGCAAGGAGCGGTATTAAACCAAATTGTCCACCTTCATCACTTGAACCGCTCGCGGAAAAACGCGGATCCCAAACCGTTCCCAAAAAGAAATTTGAAAAGGATACAGAATGAAAAAAATTTATTGTCTGAAAGAATAGAGAAAGTGCAATGGCTATTGTCGTCAAAACGGCAACGATAGAAGCACAAGCCAATCCAATAATAATTAAAGATTCAACCTTATTGCGCGCACGCTGATGAGGCGCAATTTGTATTATTCCACAGATAAAACCAAAGGAGGCAATAGCAAAAAGGAAACCATAACCAATAAATTGAAGCTTTTTAGAAGAAAACACCCATGACCGTGCTATTTTGAACACATCATCCGATACTTCATGAGATAAAATCAATCCTTTCGCAAGTAATTGTGCCTGCACTTCCTTATAAGAAGCGGTGGAAAGATCCCCTTCAAAGCGATGAATCGTTTTGGTAAGATTTCGAAGAGTCTCCCAAAGTAGATCATAATTGACAGGTTCTGTTATATGCGCACTATACGCCAAAAGCTCTCGAGAGGCATTATATTCTAAATAAATTGTACTCCCAGCATCCCACAAAATAAAAAAAATAAAAGCTGGAATAACAGTAATCAAAAATGTCCACCAGCCATAATAATACGCACGAGAATGCATTTTATGTTGTTTGTATTCAAGACTGCGTGCTCGCATATAAGAAATACAAAAGCCACAAAATCCAAGAAGCAATAACAAAAAAACGATGAAGGGAACGCGCATGTTATCTTTCAGTTTTTATAACAAAAATAGAACCGAAAACGCCTACTCCGGCAATACAATAAATTATTCCCAGAAAATTATTTCAACACCATTACCCGACCAGAAGAAAAATCAGAACGCTGTGCTTGGCGCTCTTTTTCAGGAGCAACAATCAAACCATATTCAGCCAAAGGTCCCTCTGGACCAATCATTTGATCAGAAAGGAAAAAATCAACATATTCTCGCAAACCTGGAACAATATCTAAATGTGCTTTCTTAATATAGAAAAAAAGTGGACGAGAAACCGGATATTGTCCACTAGAAATTGTCTCAACTGTTGGCGCAAAACCGTTAATATCGGCAACCTTTAGCCTATCAGCATTATTTTGATAAAAAGATAAACCAAAAATACCAACCCCTGTTTTATTCGAAGTTAGACGCGCAAATGTTTCAGAATAATCACCATCAATATCAACCGCTTTTCCATCCTTACGGACCGCGATACAAGCAGCGTGTATCTCCTTACCATCCATTCCCAAAGACTTCATCGCCCCAACTGCCCCACTTTCTTTACAGCCCACAGCAAGTAATTTTTCTTCAAAAACTTCCCGCGTTCCATGCTTTTCTCCAGGAATATAGGCTGCTATCGTCCAATCAGGAAGAGCACTATTGATGGCATTCCATTTCAAAACATTATTGGGCAGCAACTTCCCGTCTATAATAACTCGAGCTGCAAGGGCTTTATAAACATCTACCGGCTGTAATTTCCAATCAGGACCTTTAATATCTGTTGCAAAAACAATGCCATCATACCCAATGCGTATTTCCTCAATATCTTTCACACCAGCATCAAAACAAGACTGTAATTCACTCGATTTCATTGCTCGTGAAGCATTAACAATATCAACGGTATTCTCCCCAATACCACGACAAAATTCCTTAATACCTGCTCCTGTTCCACCTGATTCGATAACAGGAACCTTAAAATGGGGATAAATTTCTCCAAATGTCTCAGCAACAATCTTTTGATAAGGTAAAACTGTAGATGAACCAGTAATCTGTATTTGATCACGCGCACTGCCTACATTTGCTGACAGCAGTAACGCAAAAACCAATCCCACTCCAATTGATAATACTCTGCTCATCTATAAACTCCCTAAAAATTGAGGATAAAGCCTCTTAATTTATATTATACGGTCATTCTAGTTCACATTTACAACATAACAAATATAAAAAACAACATGGATCATTTTTTTAACAAAACCATGGTTGAGCCTTGTGTAAATTAATTTGAACGTTTGAACTCAACAACATCCCAAAACAGATGTGCAATATCTGTACCGCAGAAGCGTTTAATTTCACGAATTCCCGTAGGAGATGTTACATTAATTTCTGTTATATAATCTCCAATAACATCAATCCCCACAAAAAGAAGACCACGTTCCTTTAAGGCAGGACCAATGCGTTCACAAATTTCATAATCACGCTTTGTTAACTCAACATTTTCCGCGCGACCTCCAACATGCATGTTAGAACGCACATCTGTTTTTGTCGGAATTCGATTAATGGCTCCAACAGGCATACCATCAAGCAAAATAATCCGTTTATCTCCTTTTCGTACTGCCTCTAAATAACGCTGAACAATAAACGGTTCGCGATAAATGTCTGCAAACATTTCCAACAACGATGCCAAATTACGATCATCTTGTTTTAAATAAAAAACACCAGCGCCCCCATTCCCATAAAGTGGTTTCACAATAATATCGCCAAATATCTCTCTAAAAGCTGTTATTTCTTCAATATCTTTGGTAATTAATGTTTCAGGCATCAAATCAGAAAATTCTGTCACAAAAATTTTTTCTGGACTGTTACGTACCCATGCCGGATCATTCACAACAAGTGTTTTAGGATGAATACGCTCTAATAAATGAGTCGTAGTGATATAATTGAGATCAAAGGGGGGATCTTGGCGCAAAAGAACCACATCCATATCTCTTAATTCCGTGCGAACAGGATTTCCTAACTGATAATGATTTCCCTCTTTATCATGGACAGTCAATGGTTCTAGTCGTGCAATCACACAACCATCGCACAAAGATAAACGATCTGGTGTATAATGAAAGAGAGAGTGTCCACGTTCTTGCGCTGCTAAAGCGAGTGCAAATGTCGTATCTCCTTGAATCCGAACTGTTGAAATATGATCCATCTGAATGGCAATTTTCATAAATAAATTCTCCCTATCCTAAAAGCAGGCTGGTCTATGCACCATAAACTTAGTAAACAATAAAAGAACTATGACAAGAGAAAATTCATGACACAAGAAACAGATACAAAATTCAATAACGAAGAAATCGAACGCTATGCACGCCACATCATTTTGCCTGAGATTGGTGGTGTGGGACAACAAAAGCTCAAAAAAGCGCGTGTTCTTGTTGTGGGTGCTGGTGGTCTTGGAGCGCCCGTCTTAACTTATTTGGCTGCCGCAGGCGTTGGAACCCTTGGAATTGTCGATAATGACACTGTTTCACTTTCCAATTTACAACGCCAAGTTATTCATAACACAAATGCAATCAACCAAAGCAAAACAGACAGTGCTGAAACCACTATAAAAGCAATAAATCCCCATGTTATGGTTGAAAAACACACCCTACGCTTAGATAAAAGTAATGTGGATAAACTGCTCAATGCCTACCATATCATTATTGATGGAAGTGATAATTTTACCACACGCTATCTTCTTGCTGATCACGCTGCCCAATGCAAAAAGCCTTTAATAAGCGGCGCTGTAGAACGTTTTAATGGCTCATTAACCGTCCTTATGCCGTATAAAGACAATAACCCTCACTATCGCGATTTATTCCCCACCCCTCCTGCTCCCGATATTATTCCAACATGTGCTCAAGCTGGAATCATTGGTGTTTTACCCGGTGTTATTGGAACCCTACAAGCAATGGAAGCGATTAAAATGATCACAAACATCGGAGATCCATTAGTAGGAAAGATTCTTCTCTATAATGGATTATCAGCGCAATTTAATATTATTACCTATAAACGATCAAATTCTAGAGAAAATACCATAGCGCTTAATAAGCTTGGAGAATCATGATGTTATCCCTACTCATTTTTAAAATTCTCGCGATATGTATTGAAACTGGAACACTGATGCTTTACCGCAAATCATCGAAACGCTGTAAACAAGGGGAACAATTAAACTTATCACAAATATTAGAAGAGCTTTTGTGGAAAAAATCCTTCTCTATAATGGATTATTAGCATAATTTTATATCATCTTTTAAAATGATGAGATACTCGTGTAAAGGGAGCTGCCATCAGTGTTTTTATGTAAAGAATTTTCGAGGTGGATAAAAATACAATCAGCAGACACTCTATTCAACTATTTTGCTTTTCACGCATAAAAATTGCTCCCCATAAAAGTGCTTCCTTCAAACCATAACTCATAAATAATCTCACTCATATTTCAGTTATGGATACGATAAAAGGTCAATAATCTGTATCTATACCTCTAACCCCAAGAAAAAACATCTATTCATCATGCCTCAGACAATGCCGCTTAGGATTATTGCACATCTAAGAACAATTAATTGTCTCTATCCATAAGAAAAACACATGGAGATTGATGTGCATAGAAGAGTTAAGATAAACCTCATTTAGAGCTTTAATCAAACAATCATTGCATCCAGAAGTAGAAAATTGTTGCTCATGCATTGATAATCCTTCAGCAATAATTTCACAGATAAATATATGTGAAAAAAGTGAAGCAACCAGGTCTTGAAAACCAATCTACAGATGACAGCGTAAAGAGTGTATTTTCTTAAAAGATCTCTTTAAAATAAACGGAGAAATATGCAACGTTAAGTATATTCTGTTTTACATGGGAAGGCGTTTCCCCTACCAAAACACCCATAAGAGTTCTTTCGATAAAATAATGAGCCATCTATGGTATAAGTTAGTTTGGCTCGTTTGCTTCATTATTATCTATGGGTATGGCAACAGGATGATCGGATAAACTGCGTAAATAAAGCAAAAGATCGGCACGATCTTGGTCATTTTTAATGCCACGGAAAGACATAGTGGTCCCCGGGAATGCTTTGCGTGGAGAATGCAGATAACGATCTAACGTTACAAAATCCCATTTTTGATCAGAATGTGCGCGCAACGCCCGTGAATACGCGAAACCTGCAGCTGATGCCAAAGGACGATTAACAATCTCCCAAAGAACTGGACCAACGCGCCCTGCTTGATTGCGTCCAGAAGTATGGCATATGGCACATTGACGAAAAATTTTACGCCCATTTTCAAAATCGCCTTGTTGAAGACGGCTATTGAGTGATATAGAAACGTTAGATTTTTTTTGTTTTTCTTCCAATGTATCATTCTTGGTAACTCTGTGATAATACTGGACTGATGTAGAATGATCGTAAACTATATCG
The DNA here is from genome assembly GCF_028618615.1 of Bartonella sp. AU15XJBT. NCBI lineage: Bacteria > Pseudomonadati > Pseudomonadota > Alphaproteobacteria > Hyphomicrobiales > Bartonellaceae > Bartonella > Bartonella sp. AU15XJBT. The sequence continues at coordinate 103,954 of NZ_JAQITG010000006.1, read as the reverse complement.
CTGAGTGTGGAAATTCCTACAACAATAACCATCACACATAAACAAGCGCCAATAAAATAGATAACTTTCGAGTAATTCATAAAAACTCAAATGTTCACGGTTTCATTACCATTTGTAGTATAAGCTTTTTCTTTATAACACACAACATCATAAATGCATCACAGATGACATTTGGAATCTTGCAATGACTCTTGAACCGATTATTCTTATTCCTGCCCGTATAGGCTCAACCCGCCTTCCTAAAAAAGCTCTTGCTGAAATCGGTGGAAAGCCGATGATTGTTCATGTCGCAGAACAAGCCGAAAAAGCAGCAATAGGGCGTACGATCGTTGCAACAGATCACAATGATATCGCCAAAGTTGTTGCAGAGTATGGGCATGAATGTATCATAACACGAGGTGATCATAAGTCTGGATCTGATCGTATTTATGAAGCTTTAATGCGTATTGATCCTGAACAACGCTACGATACTATTTTAAATATACAAGGTGACCTCCCAACGATAATGCCCCGTGAAATCATCCATGCGCTACGCCCTTTAGAAAATAGCTTTACTGATATCGCAACTTTGGGCTCTCAAATCATTGAAGAAAATGAAAAAAAAGATCCCAATGTTGTCAAAATCATTGGGACACCGCTTTCTCAAAATCGCCTTCGTGCTCTTTATTTCACGCGCGCCACCGCACCCTATGGAGATGGTCCTCTTTATCATCATATTGGAATATACGCCTATCGGCGTGAAGCACTTGAGAGATTTGTTGCGCTTAAACCCTCCCCACTCGAGATGCGTGAAAAACTTGAACAATTACGCGCATTAGAGCATAATATGCGTATCGATGTGGAAATAGTCGATACAATTCCTTTAGGTGTAGACACACAACGTGATCTCGATAGAGTACGTAAGATTTTAGCATGAAAACACTCAAAAAAACCAATAAAATCTCTTTCCAAGGAGAATATGGCGCTAATTCCCATATTGCTTGTTCTAATATGTTCCCCAATATGGATGCTGTACCTTCCGCTACTTTTGAAGACGCCCTTAATTTGGTGGAAAATGGGAAAGCTGATCTTGCTATGATACCGATTGAAAATACTCTTGCTGGACGCGTTGCAGACATTCATCATCTTTTACCACAATCATCGCTTTATATTATTGATGAATATTTTTTACCTATTCATTTTCAATTAATGGTTTTGCCCGGTGTTACCCATGACGAAATTAAAACCGTCCACAGTCATACGCATGCCCTTGCTCAATGCCGAAAAATCATACGAAACAACAGTTGGAAACCTGTTGTTTCTGCCGACACCGCTGGAGCTGCGAAATTTATTAAAAAAAGTGCTCAACGTTCACAAGCAGCCTTAGCACCTCTGATCGCAGCAGAACTCTACGGGCTTGATATTCTTGAAAGAGATGTTGAAGATAACCCTCATAATATTACCCGTTTTGTTATCCTTTCACGATCCAAACGACATATCCTCAAACCCACAAATGGCGAAAAAATTATCACCAGTCTTCTTTTTCGAGTACGCAATGTCCCCGCTGCTCTCTATAAGGCTATGGGAGGATTTGCAACAAATGGTATCAATATGACAAAATTAGAAAGTTATCAAATTGGTGGAAATTTCAATGCAACACAATTCTTTGTTGACATTGAAGGACATCCTGAAGATCCCATGATGAAACTTGCCTTAGAAGAATTGTCTTTCTTTTCTGCTGAATTGCGTATTATCGGTACTTATCCAGCACAAAACGATCGCGCATCATATATATAAAAGCAACAAAACCATCATCATTTTTCACTGATAATGCTAAAGCAGAAAAAATGTAATATTTAAATTGCTTTGATAAGTTTTTTTGACAAATTACATTATGATAAATAGCAATTCAACGTGTACAAAGATCTATGTAAAAAATAACCGAAAACGAAAGCATTCGTACCATCCATTTTCCTTCATATAAAAGGAAGATTCTTAAGAAAAATATCATTTCCTATAGCAGTTTATTCCAACAAAAATAACGAACGTCTCAATTAGTACTAAAAACAATTTAACTGATCATCAGAGTATATTTGAGATAACAGATCATTCAAGCCTCTTGAGTTCAGGTAATTTTCAACGTGTTTTTATAAAACTATAAGATGCTGCTTCACCATATTTTTTGTATTATGTTTGAACTTTCCTATTTATAAAAACTGATTTATGATTCGTCCCGTTTTAAGAAAACAAGGAGAAGATAATGAAAAAAATCTTCACGCAAGGGTTATTCGCTGTAAATATTCTCGCCTACTCTAGTGTTGCGTTTGCTGGATTTGGTGAGAGAGAATGGAATTTTGCGCCAGATGAAAGTGTCACAATTGGTGCACCCGATACAATACAGCAAGGTGCTGAATATGGGTGCAAAGCATTTAAACCTGAAAAAGTATCTTTTACTTTATCATACTCATCTTCTTCTGACGTAGATAAACTACACATTGTTGCAGATGATGAAAAGAAAATAACACATGATAAAGAACATAAGATTTTTACGCTCAAAGATGTAAAATCCCTCGATATAGGTTTCCCTCCAGCAGGATATTATACTTTTAAAAATATTACTAAGGAAAAAGTTATTGGTATAGATTGTGATGCAGGAGATTTTTAATAATATTTCTCATCAGCATCTAAGTTTCAGTAAACTTATCCTTTTTTGCTTTTTTCAAAATATGGCATGATGAATGATTAAAGCTAGATTTGTAGGAGGGCTTTTTTACAGATATAGAAAATAAATATTTAAAGAATTTTTGCAGCAATTTAAATTGCTCTTTATATTCTCTGCCATCAGGCTCATTTTTAAATCAGTAAAACAAGTTCTGCCTTCATAATAGATTCAGCTTAAAGCGTTATAAAATACATTTACACAAATCACTTATATATAATCACTTAGCTAAAGAAGAGAAGTAACATTTTTTAGGTCTTAGATGTGTTTCTTATTTTGCTCAGTATAATAAATCAGAAAAATGAATAGAGCTATTCCAATATATAATCGCGCAAGGATATCCATATGAATAACCCGCACTACATTTTTTAGTGCTATGAGCGCTAAAAACTAAATTTTAGTTTAAATCATATTCATTCAAGCTTATGAAACAGTTTATCTCGCTCTTCTCTCATTAATAAAAAATCTCATTATTTAAAGGAGTGGTATATGAGTAAAAACGATTGAAAAAAGGAATAAAAATGCCTCTTATGAATCTTCTTAAATGCAAAGGATCACAATATGTGTTGGGGGCTTTTAACAGTATGAGGGGGCCGGCTATCCCTTATATTAAGCATAAAGATGGTGGTGCAAAATGGATTTATACTTCAGGGGCAGTAGATTAGAAGCGACTGTGTGAAATAGCGTTAGAAGTATAGAAAAACATTTCTTTAAAAAGCATATGAATGGATAAATCCTCAATCTCTTCATTGTTTATATCTCAATAAATTAAACGCAAAAGAAAAATTCTTTCTCGTTCTTATGATATTTTTCGTTTCTGAGCTTGATTTTTCATTCCAAATCGACAATATGAACTTGGGAGGTTGGTGGTGGACGAACTACTCGCCAACCGGGTCAGGTCTGGAAAGAAGCAGCCCCAACGAGTTTTGGTACGGGTCATCGTGCCGGCCTCCTATTTTGCTGAAGAGGTTATTTTTATGCTATGTTTTAGCGAGGCATTTAATCTTCAGAGTGGCATTTTTATGCAGCATGTAAAGGGATTTGTTTATTTTTAAGCAAATATCCCATAAAAAATACATTGATTGAGAAAAAATCCTTTTATATGAGAGTACAGTATTGACCTATGCTTTGTGTATGATCAAAATGTACGCATAAAGAACTTCGAAGTTGGAAACATTCATGGAAAATGTACCGGGAGAAACAGCCTATCGTGTTCTTGCTCGTAAATATCGACCTCAAAACTTTTCTGACCTCATTGGTCAAGAAGCTATGGTGCGTACTCTCACCAATGCCTTTGAAAAAGGTCGTATTGCACAAGCGTGGATGTTAACAGGGATTCGTGGTGTAGGTAAAACGACAACGGCACGTATTTTGGCACGTGCGCTCAATTATAAAACAAAAGATATTAACCAACCAACAACTGTATTAGAAACTCTTGGTGAACATTGCACACAAATTATCGAAGGACGCCATATTGACGTTATAGAAATGGACGCCGCTTCTCATACGGGCATTGATGATATTCGTGAAATTATTGAACAAATACGCTATCGTCCTGTTTCTGCACGCTATAAGGTTTATATTATCGATGAAGTTCATATGCTCTCAACGCAAGCCTTTAATGGTTTGCTGAAAACTCTTGAAGAACCACCATCCCATGTAAAATTTATTTTTGCCACAACAGAAATTCGCAAAGTTCCCATTACAATTCTTTCGCGTTGCCAACGTTTTGATTTGCGACGAATTGAATCAAAAGCTTTGAGTGCGCATTTGCGCAAAATTGCGCAATATGAAAAAGTAGAAGTAGAAGATCAAGCACTCTCTATGATTGTTCGTGCTGCAGAAGGCTCTGCACGTGATGCATTATCCATTTTTGATCAAGCGATTGCCCATAGCAATGGCAATGTTAATGCTGCTGCAGTGCGTACGATGTTAGGATTAGCTGATCAAGCACGTATTATTGATCTCTTTGAACTTATCATGAAGGGTGATGTTATCCATGCATTACATGAATTACGCAGTCAATATGATGCAGGCGCTGATCCTCTTACGATATTAACAGAATTAGCCGATTTTAATCATCTGGTCACACGTTTACGTTTCACACCAGAAATAATGGAAGATTTCTCACTGACTGAAGAACAACGTTTAAGAAGTTTAGACTTTTCAAAAAAACTTTCCGTTCCTGTTTTGTCCCGAAATTGGCAAATGTTACTTAAAGGCTTACAAGAAGTTAATCAAACTGCACGTCCACTTCAAGCAACTGAAATGCTTTTAATTCGTCTGGCGCACACAGCTGATCTCCCCACTCTTGATGAAGCTTTAAAAAAACTTACGCAAGAAAAAACACCTCTCACGCTCGCTACAAACTTTTCTCATCAAGAATCGATAAGTGCAAATAATATAACAAAAGAAACAACAATTAATGTTCCTGCTTCCTCAAGCGTTTCAAATACATTACCAAATCAATTAGGCCTAAAAACATCCTTGCAAGATCCATTAGACCACTCCTTAAAACCAGAAAATTTCATTAAAAATCAAACTCCCGATAACACAAAACCCCAAGAAGTAACAGAAACTCTTGAAACTTCTCAATCTACCGATTTTTCTGAAAATATTGCAAATTTATCGCATTCTGTCACACAACCAGCCGAAGAGATGACTGAACCTAAAACTCTCGTGATTAATTCTTTACACGATATTGTTAAATTAGCCGAACAGTATAATGATGTGCCTTTCAAACTCCTTGTTAAAGAATTTGTTCACCCTGTTTCTTTTGAAACTGGACGTATTACTTTAAGACTTTCTGAAAATACCCCCAAATTTCTTGCTCATGAAATCGAAAAAAAAATCTCTCAATGGGCTAAAAAAAGCTATGTGATAACTTTCGTTAAGGAAGGAGGCGGTCCAACCTTACAGGAAGAAAGTGTAGCGATTCAAAAGACTCTTTTTTCCCATGCAGAGACAGATCCTGATATCGCGAAAATTCTCAACCATTTTCCAGAAGCAAAAATTGTCGATATTCGACTCAATAGAGAAGAAAATGATCTTGATTTACCCCCCGATACCTTTAAAAATACTGATCTCTTTAAAAATGAAAATGATAGCAATGATGAATAAGGATACCTATTCCTATGCGTGAAATGATGAGCATGATGAAAAAAGCCAAAGAAATGCAAGAGAAAATGCAGAAAATTCAAGAGGAAATGGTTAATCTGCAAGCGACCGGCACTGCAGGGGGTGATCTCGTCAGTATCACTTTAAATGGCAAAAATATTATCACAGCAATTCAAATTGATCCCTCACTACTCAAACCTGAAGAAGCTGAAATTCTTGAGGATCTCATTATGGCAGCTTATAATGAAGCAAGGGCAAAAATTGACAACGCATTAGAAGAAAAAACCAAAAGCATGACGGCAGGACTACCACTCCCATCAGGTTTCAAGCTTCCATTTTAATGTATGGGACAAAATATATGTCTAAATACATTGCAGGACCTGAGATTGAGCGTCTCATTCAGATTTTAGCACGGTTGCCAGGTCTTGGTCCGCGTTCAGCGCGTCGTGCTGCGCTTCATCTTATTAAGAAAAAGGAAACTTTGCTGGAGCCTTTAGGAACAGCAATACAAGCAGCGATAGAAAAAGTCGGCATTTGTTCTGTTTGTGGTAATGTCGATACCATTGATCCTTGTTCAATTTGTACAGATCCGCGACGTGATGATACAACGATCATTGTTGTTGAGGACATTGCTGATCTGTGGGCTCTTGAGCGCGCAAAAACTTTAGCCGCACGTTATCATGTATTGGGTGGACGACTCTCACCCTTAGATGGAATAGGTCCTGACGAACTCAATATTGCCACTTTAATACAACGTGTTGTACAAAACCCAATTACTGAAATTATCCTTGCTGTCAATGCGACTGTCGAAGGACAAACAACTGCCCACTACATCACCGATCAGCTTTCCAATTTTTCAGTTAAAATTACGCGACTTGCTCATGGTGTTCCTGTAGGAGGCGAGCTCGATTATCTTGATGATGGAACTTTAGCAGCGGCTGTACAAGCAAGAACAAATCTTTAAAACTTTTTCATCTTAACCTTTAGCTCTTCAATGATGGGGGAATATTCAAATGCTAAAGAAAAACCTCTCACTTTTAAATAACTTTGGTCCTGGTATTTTAGTATGTTTACTCATATCAGCTTTAGCGTATGGTTTAGAAGTTCTAGAAAAACAGCTTTTGGGACAAGCATGGCTTGAAAGTCTTGTTTTAGCAATTCTCTTAGGATCTGTTACCCGTAGTTGTTTTAGGATGCCAACATATTTTCAAAAAGGTATAACTTTTTGTGCCAAAACACTTCTTGAAGTTGCTATTGTCCTTCTAGGAGCAAGCATTAGTATTTATTCCGTTCTTTCCGCTGGTTGGGTTTTGCTTGCGAGCATCGTATTCGTTATATTTGTAACAATTATTCTTAGCTTTATCATTGGTCGATTGTTCGGACTTTCTATGCATTTGGCAATGCTTGTTGCTTGCGGGAATGCTATTTGTGGGAACTCAGCCATTGTTGCTGTAGCTCCTGTTATTCAAGCAAAACATGAAGAAATAGCTGCATCAATTGCTTTTACTGCTCTTTTAGGGGTTCTTATTATTTTATTTCTCCCTTTTACACAGCCACTTCTCAATTTGTCATTCAACCAATATGGTGTGCTTGCTGGTATGGTTGTTTATGCCGTACCACAGGTTTTAGCAGCAACCGCATCTGTTTCTTTTACCAGTGTTCAAATTGCAACTGTTGTGAAATTGGTACGCGTTCTCATGTTAGGACCTCTTATTTTTGCTCTCTCAATCATCTATCGCCGCTCAGCAGAAACACGCTTTCGCTTACATACTCTCGTTCCATGGTTTATTATTGGTTTTATTATGATGATGCTGGTGCGCTCAAGCAATCTTATCCCCGAAACAGCTCTCAATTCTATCAAATTTATTGCTCAATTGTTCACGGTCATTTCGATGGCCGCATTAGGACTTGGCGTTGATATTCGCTCATTAAAAAAAGCAGGATGGCGCGTTATTTTGGCGTCATCCTGCTCCATAATTATCCTCGGTATTTGTAGCCTTATCATGATACAATTGAACGATTTAAATCATATAACACTTTGAAATATTATTGTTTCTTTTTTCAATGGAGCATGCAATCAATCCGAAGGCTTACTGATATTAAAATCAGCTCTTTCATAAAATCAGCAAAAATTCTAAAAATTTCCTTATTATTTTATACAAAGAATTGAAAGAGCTGTGATATTCAGTAAAAACTATCAAAATGGCTTTTTCAATCGGCCTTTCAGTCCATAATGATTTGCAATGGAAGAGTATCAAAACAATGCCATTTCTTTCATTTCTGCTCTTATGAAGCTAAAGTTTTTAAAAAAAATTGATAGAATATACTCTTTAATGAAAGCGCACCTCTTAAGAAGAACAGAACGACCAAAGCAAAAATATATTTATGTTGTACATTCATGTATGTGTAAAAAAATACCTTTCAAGGCACATGCCCCCCTTTCACGATAGTGTCCGTGAATAATATCATTAAAAATCCCCCATGACGTGTATAAAATCTATTGCGCAGCCCAATCTTTACGTTTGAGAAGCAACAAGTCGGTAGCACCATACTCTTTCTAGCTCCCAATGTTGAATAGCTCTTGCATTAAAATGATCTTTTCTTAAGTAATTTTATTCATACACCAACTCTGCTTATGACATATAAGAATATGGTTTTGATTTATGAGCTTAAAATGAAAAAATCTTATAATGTTCAAGGATTTAATTTTTTAGGATTTTATTGAACATAGAAACAATAAATTATCATGATCAATCAATTTATGATAACTAAAACAAATAGGAATCAAATCAACACCTCGTCCTATTCATAACAAGATATTGTTGCTTATTGGCACTAGCAACTTTCTTACAAATGAACTATACGATGATAAAAAAGATTAAAAATACATTAGATACCTTTTGTCTATCGTCTTATTCAATTAAAATATTTTTATGCTTATTCTTGCTATCGATACTGCTTCAATTTATTGTGCTGTTGCGCTCATTCATCATAAGTCTGTGATTGCGCGTCTTAATGAGCGCATGAATAAAGGACATGCTGAAAGACTTATTGGGCAGATTACACAAATAATGACACAAGCCAATATGACGCTTGATCAAGTTGAGCGTATTGCGGTTAATGTTGGACCTGGATCGTTTACTGGTGTGCGTGTTGGTGTTGCCACAGCACGCGCTTTGGCATTAGCACTTGAAATACCCGCTGTTGGAGTGAGTGCTCTTGAAGCTTTAGCAGCACAAGTCACAACCCGTAAAAATCTTGCATCAGCAATTACTGTTGTCATTGAAGCAGGCAGAGAGATGTTCTACCATCAAAATTTCCATAAGGATCTCACATCTTTGGGAGAACCAGGATTCAAAACAATTGAAAATATCCTCGAAGATTTGCCTCAAAAAACCCTACTGACTGGCCCAGCAGCTGATATCGTTATGCAGCATATTGAAAACCATAAAATAAACGAAAAAATTATCCTAGAAAAAATCCCTTGTGAAGCAGCAGATATTGTGAACTATGCTTATCTTGCTGCAAACAAACAACCACAAAATTCGCCTCGCCCGCTCTATCTACGCAACGCTGATGCAAAACAACAAACTAATTTCGCGTTACCACGAAAAAAATAATGTTTAAATTTTCATTGACAAAAAAGCTTTTTGGAATTGCTCCACTACACGTTAATGATAGTGTTTCTCTTCACCAAATTCATCAATATTGTTTTACCCCTTCTTGGGAAAAACAAGCTTTTGATACCTTTTTAACAGATCACTCTATCTTTGGGTACAAAGTCTTCCTCATTGATCACTCTGATCAAGTTTTAGGCTTTTGTCTATGCCGTCTCATTCTTGATGAAGCAGAAATCATCACAATTGCTGTCCATCCTCATTATCGTCAACAAGGAATTGGTACCTTACTTATCGATCATACAATTCACCATCTTCACGATAAACGCGCTATAAAATTATTCTTGGAAGTAGAATCCACAAATCTTTCTGCTTTAAACCTTTATCAACGCTTTAAATTTCAAAAAATTTCTGAACGTCTAGCCTACTACCCGTCAAAAAATAGTCGTGGTGATGCAATTATTATGCAAAAAACTTTTAAGCAAATAGATTGAGATTTATGTAAAAAACATTTAGACAAGCACTATGAATAAAGTAACCCCTAAAAATACATCTCCTGTTGCTCCTAAAAAGGTTTTTATCAAAACTTATGGGTGTCAAATGAATGTTTATGATAGCCAACGGATGACTGATAGTCTCAGTTCACAAGGCTATGTGACAACGCAAACACCAAATGATGCCGATCTTATTCTTGTTAATACCTGTCATATTCGTGAAAAAGCAGCAGAAAAACTTTATTCTGATCTGGGGCGTTTGCGCGTTATGCGTCAAGAGCGAACACCTGATAAACCCTTGACAGTTGGTGTAACGGGTTGTGTTGCACAAGCTGAGGGAAGTGAAATCTTACGCCGTGCTCCAATAGTGGATCTTGTCATTGGTCCGCAAATGTATCATCGTTTGCCAGAATTATTAGAAAAAGCCAAACAAGGCAAAAAAATTATCGAAACGGATTATGCTGTTGAAGATAAATTTGCTCATTTGCCGCCTCATAATAAACGTGCCGTAAGAAAGCGGGGGGTTAGCGCGTTTTTAACAGTACAAGAAGGCTGCGACAAATTTTGTACCTTTTGTGTTGTTCCTTATACACGAGGCGCTGAAATATCGCGCTCCGTCGAGCAAATTACCGAGGAAGCCCGTCAACTCATTGAAGCGGGTGTTAAAGAAATTACGCTGCTTGGACAAAATGTCAATGGTTGGCATGGGAAAAGTGCTGATGGCAAAACTTGGCGTCTTGGTGATCTTCTTTATCATCTTGCCAAACTGGATGGTTTAAAGCGTTTGCGTTACACAACCAGCCACCCGCGTGATATGGATGATAGCCTTATTGCCGCGCATCGAGATCTTGATATGTTAATGCCTTACCTCCATCTTCCTGTTCAATCAGGTTCAGATCGCATCTTAAAAGCCATGAACCGCCAACATAAAAGCTCTTATTATCTTCATCTTATCGAAAAAATTCGGGCTGCACGGCCAGATATTGCCTTTTCAGGTGATTTTATTGTAGGTTTTCCAGGAGAAACAGATGAAGACTTTGAAGAAACCATTAAGCTCATTCAACAAGTACAGTACAGTTCAGCTTATTCTTTTAAATATTCCCCCCGTCCTGGAACAGTGGGAGCCACAATGAAAAATCATGTTGATGAATCTGTAAAAGATGCGCGACTTCAACATTTACAAGTTCTTCTCCTTGAACAGCAAAATACATTTTTACGTTCTAAAATTGGTCAAAAAACGGATGTTCTTATCGAAAAACCTGGGCGTCACTCAGGGCAAATGGTGGGACGTTCCCCTTGGCTTTTACCTGTTGTCGTCGATACAGAATCCTCTACAGGAAGCGTGGTAGAAATTCATATTAAAAATGCAAGCTCAAATAGTTTTGTCGGTGAAGTGACAAATAGATAAATATGCCTCTACCACCTTGTTCATAATAAAGATTTTAGAAAACTCTTTTATTTTCAAATAAAATGATTACATCTAAAGCATGAATTTTTATGAAAGAAAATTTGTCTTTTATAAATTTTACTCAAAAAAAAATGTTTAATATTGATGTAGATAGGAGAATAGACTGAAAGCTTCAACTAAAAAAATAAATGCTGACATTGAAAAAATTGATCCCTTGGAACAAGAAAGCGCTTCAGATACGAGTCAGGTTGTTTTGATTTTCGAAAATAATAAATATGCAAAAGCAGTTTTTGGTAAATTTGATGAAAATCTTGCTTATATCGAAAAAAAACTCAAACTTAGTATTCATCCGCGTGGCAATGAAATCTTAATCCATGGAAATATTTCTGTTATAAAACGTGCGCGATATGTATTGCAACAGCTTTATGAACGTGTCAAAACACATCAAGAGCTCACTTTATCAGATATAAAAGGAGCGATTACTATGGCAAGTATAGCTCAGAAGCAGAAAGAAGACACCATAACACACAAATCTGCAACGAAACGTATACCAGCACGGCTGAGTACCCATAAAAAAATAATTCATGCACGGACTCCAACACAAGATGCTTACATACGCGCTATGGAGCATACTGAACTTGTGTTTGGTGTAGGGCCAGCTGGCACAGGAAAAACGTATCTTGCTGTTGCTCATGCAGCAATGCTTTTAGAACGTGGTATCATTGAACGAATTATTCTCTCACGTCCTGCTGTTGAAGCTGGAGAACATCTGGGGTTTCTTCCCGGTGATCTAAAAGAAAAAGTCGACCCCTATTTACGACCACTTTATGATGCTCTTTATGATATGATGCCCGCTGAAAAAATAGAACGCATTTTAGCGTCTGGTGTCATAGAAATTGCTCCTCTTGCCTTTATGCGCGGGCGAACACTTTCCCATGCTGCTGTTATTCTTGATGAGGCACAAAATACGACACCCATGCAAATGAAAATGTTCCTCACACGTCTTGGAGAAGGAACACGTATGATTATTACCGGTGATGTAAGCCAAATTGATTTGCCTATAGGGCAAAAATCAGGTCTCATTGAAGCAATCCGCATTCTTTCAAACGTAGAAAATATTGCAATTGTGCGCTTTGATGAAAAAGATGTTGTACGCCACCCGCTTATTGCTGCTATCGTTCATGCCTATGATCGTGATTCTGAAATACAAAATAAAAAAATCACTCGCGTGCGATGCATTAAAAAATGAATTTGATTCATCATGATTATTATTGATATAATGGTTAAAAGCGCAGGGTGGAATGATGAGAAAATGCTTTATAATATCACCGAAAAAGCATTAACGACGGCGATGCATCATGTTTCATTGGAAAATGTTGTAAGCGAGATTAGTTTGCTTTTTACGAATGATGAACATATGGCACAAATCAATGCACAATGGCGTGGTAAAAACAAATCCACCAATGTATTATCCTTTCCTGCTTTTCCAATTAAAGCTGGAAATCCTCCTGGCCCCATGCTGGGTGATATTATTATTGCGCGAGAAACCGTTGTTCTCGAAGCAGAAAAACAAGGAAAAACATTTCAAGACCATTTAACGCATATGATCGTTCACGGTATCTTGCATTTGCTTGGCTATGATCATGAAACTGATGATGAAGCACATCAAATGGAAAAACTCGAAAGAGAAATTCTTCAAAAGCTCTCCATAAAAGATCCTTACGCTGAGTTATCTATAAATGATAAAATTTAACTTTTAACATCAATATGACAAGCATACAATTTAAAGCCTTTCATTCATCTATTATAAAAAGAAAGTTTAGAAGATTTTAAAACCATGGCAAACAAAATAAATGCACAAAATAATAGTCAAACATCTTCTAATAATGAAAAAGATCCCTCTCAACAAACGAATCATACAGAAAAATATTCCCTGATGAATCATTTGTTTTCATTCTTACGGGGGCGTAATTGTGCATCTACGTCACTGCGCGATGATCTTACCGTTGCACTTGCAACTAACAATGAAAAAGATACCTCTCTCTTCTCACCTGAAGAACGTACTATGCTGCATAATATTTTACGCTTGCGTGAAGCACGCGTGGATGATGTTATGATCCCGCGTTCTGAAATTGAAGCACTAGAAATAAACACCTCACTTGGAGAAACCCTTAAATGTTTCGCAAAAATTGGTCATTCTCGCATACCTGTTTATGCTGAAACTTTAGATGACCCGCGCGGCATGATCCATATCCGCGATATTCTTAACTATATGACTCGCTTTATTATCAGCCCTACAAAAAACGAACAGAAATCCGATTTGCCTCAATTAAACCATACAGATTTACATACCCCAATCGGTGAATTGGATTTGATCCGAACCGTTCTCTTTGTTCCCAGTTCTATGCTTGCAAGCCAATTATTAACACGGATGCAAACCACACGAACACAAATGGCTTTAGTTATTGATGAACATGGGGGAACAGATGGTCTCGTTTCAATGGAGGATATTGTTGAATTAGTCGTTGGTGATATCGAAGATGAACATGATCATGTCGACAATGCTATCGTACGCGAACACAACAATAAATGGCTCGTTGATGCAAGAACCGAACTAGAAGATGTGGAAAAAGCTCTTGGTCCTGATTTTATCGTAGGGGAATATGGTGATGAGGTTGATACTATTGGTGGTTTAATTGTCTCCATTCTTGATCGTATTCCTGCAAAAGGTGAAGTTATCGAAGCTGTCCCTGGCTATAAATTTCGTATTTTAGAAGCTGATAAACGCCGAATTAAGCGGTTGCGCATTTTTCGCATTCCAGAAAATGAGAATCTTGAAAACAATGCTATCCCTAAAGAATAGTCGAGCGTTTTTAAACAATTTCATCGTTTTTTTGTTCTCTGTTACCAGCTGGAAGAGGCAGGTGTGGATATTTCTATGTGGCGCTCTTACTTCCTTTGCACTTCCACCCTTTTATTTAACACCTCTTTGCTTTCTAACTTTTCCTATTTTTATTGTTTTGCTTGACTCAATAAGGTCCTCCCCAAATAATAAAAAACGTTTTTTTACCTATGCTTTAAGCTGTGGAACCTTTGGTTTTAGTTATTTTATTTGCGGACTTTGGTGGCTTTGCAATGCTTTGTTGACAGATCCAGATTCTTTTGGTTGGGCAGTCCCACTCGCCATTTTATTTCCTCCTCTCTACCTTTCTCTTTATTGGTTTTTTTCTGGTTTCATTGTCGGTTTATTATGGACAAAAGGAATAGCACGCTTTTTTGTTTTAGCCTTTGCCTTAGGATTAGCCGAGTGGTTGCGTGCGTTCTTATTCACAGGATTTCCATGGAATGCTCTTGGCTATACAGCCATGCCAACCCCAATGTTTATGCAATCTGATGCAATCGTGGGACTTTACGGAATGAATATTCTTGCTATCTTAGCCTACAGTTTGCCAACAGTTTTACTCACAGATGAAAAAAAGAAAGCAGCACTTTTTCTTTGCGTATCACTTATATTCATTCACAGTGGTTTTGGATTTTATCGTCTCCATACGATAGAAAACACAGCTGAAGATCAAAAAAACAATTATTGGGTACGCATTGTTCAACCTTCTATCCAACAAAATATAAAATTGCGCGATAATACAAGAGAAGCTATGTTGGAAGCGCATATGCAGCTGAGTGCGACACCAATAACTGGTAAAAATCCAGAACCCGATTTTATCGTATGGCCTGAAGCTTCTATTCCTTACCTTCTCTATGATAACTCTTCTATCACAATGCATATTGCCTCTCTTTTAAAACCTAAACAATGGGCTATTATCGGAGCAATACGCGCCAGTGATGATCTTTCTCATTCCCAAATGCAATATTTTAATACAATTGCAGTCATTAATGCTCAAGGTAGTATTTTACACACTTCCGATAAACTTCACTTGGTCCCTTTTGGTGAGTATCTTCCCTATCAAAATTTATTGAAAAAAATTGGATTACGTACCCTTGCTGATAATATTGGTGGATATAGTGCTGCACATGTGCGCAAAACTGTCACAATGCCAAACGGATTTTCTTACCTGCCCTTGATTTGTTATGAAGCGATATTTCCCCATGAAATGACTTTTAAAGGTTCACCGCCTCAAGCAATCATTAATGTTACAAATGATGCATGGTTTGGTGTAACACCAGGCCCCTATCAACATCTTCAACAAGCACAGCTTCGTGCCATTGAACTGGGAATCCCCCTCATACGAGCAGCCAATAATGGAATATCAGCTGTTATTGATTCTTATGGACGAATCGTTGTAGCTCTTCAACAAAATGCTGTGGGCATTATTGATTCAAAAATTCCATCATCCATTACCTCTATAGGAAGCAATGAATACAGAACTTTCTCTACTTTTATCTTATTCATCCTTATGCTATTGTGTCGTATTGGTTTTGGTTCTACAAAACAGCTTAAATGATTCAAGTGCTCCTTGAGCAGTATTATGTTGCGTGTACCAGTAATATTGGGAAAAATATTACATTGTTATTTTAATTATATGATAAATCAACTTCGCGTAAATCTGATGTTGGTTTAAAAGAAAAGTGCTGGAAATTAAAGAGTTGCATTATGACCGAAACTAGAAAAAAACCTGACCCTATAGATATCTATGTTGGAACTCGTATCCGTTTACGTCGTAATATTTTAGGACTTACTCAAGAAAAACTAGGTGAAAAATTAGGCATTACTTTTCA
Source organism: Bartonella sp. AU15XJBT (assembly GCF_028618615.1). NCBI lineage: Bacteria > Pseudomonadati > Pseudomonadota > Alphaproteobacteria > Hyphomicrobiales > Bartonellaceae > Bartonella > Bartonella sp. AU15XJBT. The sequence continues at coordinate 87,886 of NZ_JAQITG010000006.1, read as the reverse complement.
GCAAATTCAAAAATATGAAAAAGGAACAAACCGTATTGGTGCCAGTCGTCTTCAAGCGATAGCAGAAATTATGGATGTTCCTGTTTCTTACTTTTTTGATAAAGGACTTACCTCTCAACAAGTAGAAGGTTTTGCTGAAAGTGATCACAATTTTATGGACTTTTGTTCTAGCAGCGAAGGTATCCAGCTCATGCGGGCTTTTACGAATATATCTGATGCTAAAGTGCGTCGAAAAATCATTGATTTGGCAAAAGCACTTTCTGAGGAAGATTTGACAAATAAGCTATCAAATTAAAGTTATTTTTTTCTCTCTTGTTCATATAAATTTGTATTGACGATTTGCTTTGGAATTGGCAAGCCGGAGCAATTTTAGTAGGCAATTAATTGAATTGTTGGTTTTCTTTTTTGAAGGAGTTCCTATGCCGCATAAAGATTATCTTTTTACGAGCGAATCAGTATCGGAGGGACATCCTGATAAAATTTGTGATCGTATTTCCGATGAAATCGTTGATATGATCTATAAAGAAGCGCAAAAGACTGGGACTGATCCGTGGTTAGTGCGCGTTGCTTGTGAAACTCTCGTCAGTGTAAACCGTGTTGTTATCGCCGGTGAAGTCCGTGTTCCCGATACGCTCTTAAAAAAAAATAAAAATAAAGAGTTTATCTATGATGAAACTGGCTTTCCACTCATTAATCCCACGCGTTTTCGTAGAGCAGCGCGCCGTGCTATTCGCGCCATTGGCTATGAACAAGCAGGTTTCCATTGGAAAACTGTTAAAATTGATGTTCTTTTGCGCCCTCAATCCGCTGACATTGCAAGAGGCGTTGATAATGCAACAGATCGGCATGGTGAAGAAGGAGCAGGTGATCAAGGCATCATGTTTGGATATGCTTGCCGTGAGACACCTGATCTTATGCCTGCGCCAATTTATTATGCGCATAAGATTCTCAAACTTCTTGCCGCAGCCCGCCATAAAGGAGAAGGAGAAACTGGGAAATTAGGACCAGATGCTAAAAGCCAAATCACCATACGCTATAAAGATGGAAAACCTATAGAGGTAACATCCATCGTTCTTTCAACGCAGCATCTTGACGAAAGTTGGGATTCCAATAAAGTTCGCACAGTCGTTGAACCTTATATTCGTCAAGCTTTACATGATATTCCCATTGCCGCTCAATGCAGTTGGTATATTAACCCAACAGGAAAATTTGTCATTGGTGGCCCTCAAAGCGATGCTGGACTGACGGGGCGCAAAATTATTGTTGACACTTACGGAGGTGCTGCCCCCCATGGAGGAGGTGCTTTTTCAGGAAAAGATACGACTAAAGTTGATCGTTCTGCAGCGTATGCGGCGCGCTATCTGGCTAAGAATATTGTTGCTGCTCATTTAGCAGAGCGATGCACCATTCAACTCTCCTATGCAATTGGTATTGCACAACCTTTATCAATTTATCTTAATCTGCATGGAACGGGAAAAGTCGATGAAAAGGTTATTGAAGCCGCCATTCGCAAAATAATGGACCTTTCCCCCACTGGAATTCGCAAACATCTTGACCTTAATAAACCGATCTACACAAAAACAGCTGCTTACGGTCATTTTGGGCGAAAACCAGAGCATGATGGTTCGTTTTCATGGGAAAAAACTGATCTCGTGAAAACGCTTCAAACAATGATCGAAATTCTATGATTAAACATAATACACGCAAGAGTGAAGCCTTTTTTGGACGCCGACAAGGAAAGCGGCTGCGAAACAGTCAGCTCGCGCGTGTAAAAATTCTCCTCCCCAATTTTAATATTGATTTAAATGTCCCTCCTCCCTCAAACCTTACATCCTTATTTTCAAGCAAAGTAAAAGAAATTCGACTTGAAATTGGCTTTGGTGGCGGTGAACATTTACTCCATGAAATGGAACATTTTCCACAAACCGGTTTTATCGGTATCGAGCCCTTTATCAATGGCATGGCAAAAATATTGTTTTCCCTTGAACAGCATACACACCATCAAAATCATCTTCGGCTCTATAATGATGATGCTACACGCCTGCTTGACTGGCTCCCTGATAACTCACTTGATGGCATAGATCTTTTCTATCCTGATCCTTGGCCGAAAAAGAAACACTGGAAACGACGTTTCATCAATATAAAAAATCTTAACCGTTTTTCTCGTGTTCTTAAAATGGGAAAAAAATTTCGCTTTGCTAGTGATATAGACAGTTATGTAAACTGGACCCTCTATCATTGTGCACACCATGATCACTTTGAGTGGAAAGCAGAAAGCCCTCAAGATTGGAAAACCCCTTATCCACTATGGAGAGGAACCCGCTATGAAGCAAAAGCTTTACGCGAAGGACGAGCACCTGCCTATCTTACCTTTATCAAGAAATAAATGATCAAGTGCTTTTCTCATAAACAACTTGAAAAAATTTGAATTTAAGAGTATCAATAGCTAAATTCTTGGTCTTATGATGAAGAGTGGGTCGTTGGACCTGCTCTTTTTTAATATCGTAAAACTGACGAAAATAACTTGGATAAAATGTATGAACGAAGCTGAAAAAATAAGCAATCTTGACGAACCACGCCTGTTTGAAGAAGATGGTATCGAGGCACGGGTTGCTGCTCTTGTCATACCACTGCTTAAACCTTTAGGTTTTCGTTTGGTTCGTGTGAAGCTTCTTGGACAAAATGGTTTAACACTTCAAATTATGGTTGAACGGGCTGATGGTTCTCTGACCGTAGAAGATTGTGAAAATGTTAGTCGGACTGTTTCCCCCCTCCTTGATGTGGAAAATGTTATTGACCGCAAATATCATTTAGAAATCTCATCCCCTGGAATTGATCGTCCATTGGTAAGAAAATCTGATTTTTTTCATTGGCAAGGACATCTTGCAAAAATTGAAACCAAAATAACCATTGATGGACGCCGAAAATTTCGTGGAACACTTACCAATATCACGCAAGATGGATTTATTTTAAACACTGATAAAGCTGCTTATGGAGAAGCCATGTATTCCTCTATTTCTTTTTGTGATATCATAGGCGCGCATTTAGTGCTTACCGATGAGCTTATTCGCGATGCATTGAAAAAAAATAAAGATTTAAGTCAACAATTCATTTCCGAAGATAATCCTACCGACTCAATAAAGACGCTCAATTCCAAAAAATAATATCACTGGGAAATACCCATCGTGTGGCACAAAGAAGGAGAAAATTGATGGCTACAAGCGCTAACAGGCTTGAGATTCTGCAAATTGCAGATGCTGTTGCACGTGAAAAGTCAATCGACCGTGAAATTGTCATTTCTGCGATGGCTGATGCTATTCAGAAAGCAGCACGTTCTCGTTATGGTCAAGAAACCAATATCCGTGCTGAAATCAATTCCAAAACAGGTGAAATTAAATTACAACGCCTGCTTAAAATCGTTGATGTTGTCGAAGACTATACAACGGAAATTACTTTGTCCGATGCACTCAAACGCCAAGAAGATGCAAAAATTGGTGATTTTTTTGCTGATCTTTTACCTCCTATGGATTTTGGACGTATCGCAGCACAATCTGCTAAACAAGTTATTGTACAAAAAGTACGCGATGCAGAGCGTGATCAGCAATATGAAGAATTTAAAAATAAAGTTGGTGAAATTATTTCTGGTACAGTCAAGCGTGTGGAATATGGCAATGTTATCGTTGATCTAGGACGCGGTGAAGCTATTGTGCGTCGTGATGAATTAATTCCCCGTGAATCCTTCCGCTATGGAGACCGTATTCGTGCTTTTGTCAATGATGTACACCGTGAAACACGTGGACCACAAATTTTCCTTTCACGCACACATCCCCAATTTATGGTAAAACTTTTTACTATGGAAGTTCCTGAAATTTATGATGGTATTATAGAAATTAAATCGGTTGCCCGTGATCCAGGTTCACGAGCCAAAATTGCCGTTGTTTCACGCGATGGTTCCATTGATCCTGTTGGAGCATGTGTGGGAATGCGAGGAAGTCGTGTACAAGCTGTTGTTGCAGAATTACAAGGCGAAAAAATTGATATTATTCCCTGGTCGCCTGATGCTGCAACATTTGTCGTTAATGCACTGCAACCTGCTGAAGTTTCTAAAATCATCCTTGATGAAGATGCTGAACGTATCGAAGTTATTGTGCCGGATGACCAACTCAGCCTTGCGATTGGTCGACGCGGACAAAATGTTCGCTTAGCTTCGCAACTAACAGGATGGAACATTGATATTTTAACGGAAAAGGAAGAATCTGAAAATCGTCAAAAAGAATTTACTGAACGCAGTAAATTGTTTATGGAAGCCTTAGAGGTTGACGAAATGATCGGACAGGTTATGGCATCAGAGGGTTTTTCTTCTATTGAAGAAATCGCCTACATTGATCTTGAAGAAATCGCTTCTATTGATGGTTTTGATCATGATACCGCTGCTGAAATCCAGAGTCGGGCCCGCGAATATCTCGATCATCAAGAAAAAGAACTTGATGAGAAACGCAAAAAGCTCGGAGTTTCTGACGAATTGCGAACACTTCCTGGAATGACAAGTGCTATGCTGGTTGCTGTGGGTGAGGATGGTGTAAAAACAATAGAAGATTTTGCTGGCTATGCCGTTGATGATTTAGCTGGCTGGAGAGAACGCAAAGAAGGTCAAACAAAGAATTTTTCTGGTATTTTAACCCCTTTTGACATTACACGCGCAGATGCAGAAGCTATGGTTTTAGCCGCGCGTGTACAGGCAGGCTGGATAGACCAAGCTGATCTTGTTACAGAAAATCCTGTAGAAGATGAAAATTCTGCAGAAAATGAAAAAACAGATGATTTGGATGTGGATACACTTTAAATGAATGAACGGACTTGCATTGTGACCCGACAAAATGCTTCAGCACAAACGCTGATCCGTTTTGTTATTGGTCCCAATAACAAAATTGTTCCTGATCTTAAAGCGAATTTACCAGGGCGTGGCGTTTGGATTTCTGCCCATCACGCTGTTGTTGAGAAAGCGATCAAACAGAAAGCCTTTCATAAAAATTTTAAAACAGATGTTGAGGTTGCACCAAATCTTGTGCATATTGTTGATGCGCTTTTACTCAAAGCTGCTCTTTCAAGCCTTTCCATGGCAAGAAAAGCGGGAGCTGTTGTCATGGGAGCAACGAAGGTTGACGCTGCTATCCGCTCTGGTCAAGTTATTCTTGTACTTCATGCTAAAGAAACAACAGAAGATGGAAAACGAAAAATTGCACAAGCCATCCATACAATACAACAACAAACAAATCGGACGATAAAAACCATATCTTTATTTACAAGTGATGAAATGCGCATAGCTTTTGGCTCTAATCCTGTCATGCACGCAGCCTTATTGGACACAAAGGCTGCTGAGGGATTTCTCAAAACAATATATAAATTGATCAGCTATCGTGATGACAAACATAGTAAGCACGGTGAGATGACGGCACAAGCCGTGAAGGAAGTACAATGAGTGAAAATAACAACGACAAAACAATAGGCAAAAAGACACTAACTCTCAAGCGGTCTGTCTTGGAAACGAGTACGGTCAAACAAAATTTTAGCCATGGTCGCACAAAAGCTGTCGTTGTCGAAACCAAACGACGTAAAATTACGCGACCTGATGAAAAAGCTGAGACCCTGCAGCCTATTACAAAGCCGCATGTGGCACCCCAGCGCTCTAAACCGCGTTTTGAGGAAAAAAAGCCTCAAGAATCTGTAGCCAAAAGCAATCTTTCATCGGCTGAAATGGAAGCGAGGCTTCGCGCGTTAGAAGAGGCACATATCCAAGAAAGAATAACGCGAGAACAAGCTGAAAAAGAAGCAAGACGCACTAAAGAGCGTGAAGAAATTTTAAAGAAAGAAATTAAAGAAAAAGAAATACTTCAAAAACAAGAAGAAGAAAAAACACCGGTACAGATTCCACTTGTTCTCTCTGAGTCTCCCCTCATCGAAAAGACAGATATTCCTATTGCGCCTAAAAACACAACTGTCATTGAAAAACGCAAAATAGATGAAGATAAAGAGGAAGAACGGCATAGCCGACGTGCTAATCCTGCTAAATCAGAAATACGTGCACCAAAAGTTGTCAAAGGAGCTGATGAGCGACGTCGTGGAAAACTGACTCTTAATAGCGCACTGGACGAAGAAGGGAGTGCGCGGGGGCGCTCAATGGCTGCAATGCGGCGCAGACAGGAAAAGTTTAAGCGTGCACAAAACCAAGAACCAAGAGAAAAAATTTCTCGCGAAGTTGTTCTTCCTGAAACGATTACCATTCAAGAGCTCGCTCAACGTATGACTGAGCGTTCTGTTGATGTGATTAAGTTTTTGATGAAACAAGGACAAATGATGAAACCTGGCGATGTTATTGATGCAGACGTTGCTGAACTCATCGCTGTTGAATTTGGTCATACTGTTAAGCGTGTTTTAGAATCTGATGTAGAAGAAGGTATCTTTAATATAACAGATAATCCTCAAAATATGCAACCGCGTCCCCCTGTTGTAACCATTATGGGCCATGTTGACCACGGAAAAACTTCTCTTCTGGATGCTATTCGCAAAGCAAATGTTGTTTCTGGTGAAGCAGGTGGTATTACGCAGCATATTGGGGCCTATCAAGTAGAACAAAACGGTCAAAAAATTACCTTTATTGATACACCGGGTCATGCTGCATTTACCGCTATGCGTGCTCGTGGAGCCCGTGTTACCGATATCGCCGTTCTTGTTGTTGCTGCTGATGATAGTGTCATGCCGCAGACGATTGAATCAATTAATCATGCCAAAGCTGCTGGTGTTCCTATTATTGTTGCTATCAACAAAATTGATAAACCCGCTGCGAATGCACAAAAAGTGCGTACAGAACTTTTACAACATGAAGTGTTTGTTGAAACGATGGGCGGTGAGACTTTGGACGTTGAAGTTTCTGCTAAAACTGGTCAAAACCTTGATAAACTTCTCGAAGCTATCCTTCTTCAAGCTGAAATGCTTGATCTGAAATCAGATCCTCAGCGAACTGCAGAGGGCGTTGTCATTGAAGCCAAATTGGATCGCGGACGCGGATCTGTTGCGACCGTTCTTGTTCAAAAAGGTACATTACATCCTTCTGATATTATTGTTGCCGGAAATGAATGGGGGCGTGTGCGTGCTTTGATTGACGACCATGGTCGCCATGTCAAAGAAGCCGTTCCCTCTACACCGATTGAAATTTTAGGCATGCAAGGAACACCACAAGCTGGAGATCGTTTTGCTGTTGTCACGCATGAAGCAAAAGCACGCGAAATTTCTGAATACCGTCAACGCTTAGCACGTGATAAAGCTGTTGCGCGACAAACCGGTTCGCGTGGTTCTCTCGAACAGATGATGTCAAAATTGCAAACAACTGGTGTTAAGGAATTTTCTCTTATTATCAAAGGGGATGTGCAAGGATCAATTGAAGCAATCGCTTCAGCATTGGAGAAACTAGGAAACGATGAGGTTCGTGCGCGTGTTGTACATTCTGGTGCTGGAGGAATTACCGAAAGTGATATTTCTCTTGCTGAAGCTTCTAATTCAGCTGTGATTGGTTTTAATGTTCGAGCCAATAAACAAGCGCGTGATTTTGCTAAAACACAAGGAATTGAAATTCGTTATTATAACATCATTTATGATCTTGTTGATGACATCAAAGCTGCCATGTCTGGATTACTCTCACCAGAACAGCGTGAAACTTTCCTTGGTAATGCTGAAATTCTAGAAGTCTTTAACATTACAAAAATCGGAAAAGTTGCTGGATGTCGTGTTACAGAAGGTAAAATAGAACGAGGAGCCGGTGTTCGCCTTATCCGCGATAATATTGTTATTCACGAAGGAAAACTGAAAACACTCAAACGCTTTAAAGATGAAGTCAATGAAGTGCAAAGTGGACAAGAATGTGGAATAGCCTTTGAAAATTATGAAGATATGCGCGCAGGAGACATCATTGAGACCTTCCGTATCGAACATATTAATCGCACATTATAAAATAATCCCATAACTTTACTCTGTTTTGAAATGAGGGAAGTTATTGGAATTCTATACACAATGTCTCTTTTTTTCCTTATCTGGATGGTCAAAAAAAGAGGTTTTGGAGCAAGGATAAAACTTTGATGAAAAATGCAGGGCCATCACAACGGCAACTTAGAGTAGCAGAGCAAGTACGTCATGCAGTAGCGCATATACTACAGCGTAATATTTTGCTTGATGATGTCTTGAAAGATATTGTCATTTCTGTCTCTGAAGTACGCATGTCACCGGATTTAAAAATTGCTACTTGCTTTGTATCCCCTCTCAGCACGCTTAAAAATGCTTCCCATACCGATGTTGTTGATACCCTCAATAAACATAGTCGTTTCCTCCGTGGAGAAATCAGTCATGCGTTGCGACAAATGAAATATATGCCAGAACTGCGTTTCCGACTTGATAATAGTTTTGATAACTTTTCAAAAATTGATGCCCTCCTCCGATCACCTGAGGTTGCACGCGATCTTCATAGCGATAAAGATGAGGATTAAAGATATGGCACGGCAACGCAAAAAAAAAGGGCGTCCTGTTTCTGGCTGGGTCATATTTGATAAACCAAAAGGAATGAAATCAACAGAAGCTGTCTCACAAATAAAATGGCTTTTTCATGCACAAAAAGCTGGGCATGCGGGTACGCTTGATCCTCTTGCTTCTGGTCTCCTCCCCATTGCCTTAGGTGAGGCAACCAAAACCGTTCCTTACGTGATGCAAGGCAAAAAAACTTACCGTTTTCATATCGCTTGGGGACAAGAGCGTGCAACAGATGATCTAGAAGGAGAAATAACGAAAACTTCTCTCAAACGTCCAACACAAGAAGAAATACTTTCTCTTCTTCCACAATATACAGGTATTATTTTGCAAACACCTCCGCAATTTTCAGCAATCAAAATTGCTGGAAATCGCGCCTATGATCTAGCGCGTGAAGGGGAAGTCTTTGAAATTGCGCCCCGTGAAGTGGAAATAGAAACTTTCGAGTTAATAGAAATGCCTACTAAAGAGTACGCTGTCTTTGAAATAACTTGTGGGAAAGGAACTTATGTGCGCTCGCTAGCACGCGATATGGGACGTGATCTGGGTTGCTATGGGTATATTGCTGACTTAAGACGTATTGCCGTCGCACCTTTTGATGAAGAGGATCTTATTACATGGGATGAACTAAAAGCAGCAATATCGCCAAATAAAAACACCACAGATGAAAATAAGTGTTCTTTTGAAAAAGACTTCTCAATACTCGATAAACTGTTAATTGAAACGGGAGCCGCATTAGATTGTCTCCCTCATTATCCGCTTACTGAAACCCAAGCGCAGAGAGTTATGAGGGGGCATTCTATTTCTTTATGTGCTGATAAAACACTTCTTGATGAAGAGGAGGTTTGTCTCCTCTATAGGAAACAACTTCTTGCTATTGGTACTCTCGACAAAGGTCTCTTTAAACCAAAGCGGATTTTCACAATTTAAGCGTTTCTTTCTTCTAACCATCTCTTATTAAAAGATATTATTCTCTATCAAATTAAGAGAAATATGTTGCTTTTCATTTCTCTACGCTCCCCGTATTCATAGTAAAACTTAAAGATCGTACTACAAGCCAACACTATCATACACTTTGCCATTTCCTAATTTTAAAACTCTCATATTTGAGAAGCTTCAAGAGGCTTTTTTATTCCCTTTTCAATCGTTTTTACCCCCACATTAGCTCCCGTTTGTACATACAAGAAAATAATTTTATTGATTCAATATACATAAGATCAATAGATTTAAAATGAGAGAAGTTTAAAGATTTTTGGAACCAACACTAAAAAAAATGATAAAATACCATTATAAATAAATACACCAATCATTAAAATACTCATTTTTTGTGCTTATGCTAACCAATTGATCTAAAGAATATAACAACCATATTAAAAAACTGTTCTAATCTTAAGGAAGATGATCAGAAGGGACTTTTAAAAGCATCTCATTGGCTTGGGGTATTGTCTGTCGTTCAATCATACGATGCACTCTTATACCATCAGGAGCACAATTTAAATGACGCAAACGCTTATTAACTTCAGCATCCGCTTTCGTACGACGATGATTATGGCGTAAATAATCTACCCAAGTTGGCATATGATAAGCCTCTGTCCAATATTCAGGTCTTTCAAGATCTCGTAAAAGGACCCATTGACGCGCACCATCACGTAAACGAATATGGCGTCGACGCGTCATCACTTTGAGAAACTCTTCCAGATCATTTTCATGAATTTGATAATCGATCATTATCATGATCGGACCACTTCTTGCTTTTAGGTCGAGTAAGAGTTCTGGCTCTCTAAAATGATCAAGAGGATTCAAATCTATTTGAGGAATTTCTTGAATTCTAAATTTTACCCCCGCAAGAGCTCCAACAATCAAGAATAGAGAACAAATACTCAAAGCAATTGTTGGAGAATAACCATCAGCTAAAATTCCCCAGATTGCACTACCAATAGCCATCCCCCCATAAGATGCGGTTTGATAAAGTGCTAAAGAACGTGCAACAACCCAGCGTGGTGTAGAGAGTTGTACAGATGTATTAAACAATGATAATGCCAAAACCCAACTTAGGCCTGCAGGAAATAAAGCAATATGGCTTATAATCATTGAACGGCTTATTCCCAATAAAAAGCAAGAAAAAGCAAAACCAATAAATGCACTTGAAATAATTGTTTCTGAACGAAAATGATGCCGTACAAATGCATTAATAATCCCTGCTGTCATGGCCCCTAATCCAAAACAACCAAGCAATGTCCCATAAAGAAGGGCACTTCCTCCAAGAACTTTATGCGCAACAATTGGCAAAAGAGCTAAAATTGAAATCGCCCCTATACCAAAAAGGAACGCTCGAACCATAATACTCAGAAGATTAGGTGACATTGCAACATAACGCAAACCATCTGAGACAGCCCCTAACAGTCTTTCTCTTGGCAATGAGTTGTTTTTATCATTCGATTTCCAGAAAAATAATGCACCAATAAGAGGGATATAGCTTATAGCATTAAACAAAAAAGCAGCAGATGCCCCCAAAGTTGCAATGATGGCCCCCCCAATAGCAGGACCAACACTCCGCATTAAATTAAAGCCGACACTATTCAAACTAACAGCAGCAGGAATATTTTCTCTGCTCACAATATCTCCTATCGTTGCTTGCCAAGAAGGATTATAAAAGGCTGTGCCACACCCAATCAAAAACGTAAAACATAACAAAAGCCAAGGTGTTAAAAATCCCATATAGGCTAAAACAGATAAACTCATGGATATGACCATCATCATAATCTGTGCACACAACATAATTTGACGCCGATTAAAATTGTCCGCTAATGCCCCTGCCATTAAAGAAAACATAACAAGTGGTAATGTTGTCGCACTCTGAACAAGCCCAACCATGGAATGCGAAGAACTAATTAATGCCATTAACCACCCTGCTCCAACAGCCTGTATCAGCCCCCCTAAATTAGAAATAAGCGTAGATGACCATAAATTTCGAAATACCGAATTACGAAAAAGTTTTAATGTTGAAATGCTCTGCATCTTTTCCCTCCAAATCGGTATTTATCACTTTTGTTACCACACACACGCTCATAATCTTTGTATCAAAAGGATGCATAAATCTTTAAAAAACTTCTCATAAAACCCTATTTAAATCAATATTTCAAAACAAAAGCCTTTATTTAAAGAAAGACTTCAAAATGCTGTAAAGGACTAGTATTTTAACCTTCTTTCCTATATAAGAGCGAGAATAGGTGAGAGTCTTTGACTCTTCTTATTTCCTCGCAGACCCTGGCTGAACGACATCTCGGCTATGGGTGACTTTATGTTTCTTCGTTTTTTGAAAGGATGATACGATGTCGATTACAGCTGAACGTAAACAAGCTCTTGTTGCAGAATACGCAAATAAAGTTGGTGATACAGGATCACCAGAAGTACAGATTGCTGTACTTTCTGAACGTATTTCTAATTTAACAAACCACTTTAAATCTCACAAAAAAGATAACCATTCTCGTCGTGGTCTCTTAAAGATGGTGTCTCAACGCCGGCGCCTTCTTGATTATCTTAAAGGAGTTGACCAAAATCGTTATCAGACACTTATTAAGAAGTTAGGTTTGCGTCGCTAAAAGAAAAATGGGATGGTGTAAAAAAACCACCCATTTTTTCAACATGTTGCTTTTAGTTGAAAATTTTAAAAACTGACAAGTTATTAGGGGATAAGGCTGTTCATCATTTCGCATTTAAGGCGATTTATCTCTCTCCTCTCCCAACAAAGATGGAAGTAACTTGTTGTCCACCCCAGAGCCTGAAAATATGCTACGCAAAGTCAGAATGTGAGCAATCAAAGATTTAAACACTGGTCATTAAGGATAAAAAATGTTCAAAACGCACAAGATAGAAATTGAATGGGCCGGGCGTCCGCTCACCCTTGAAACAGGGAAAATAGCGCGTCAAGCTGATGGTGCTGTGATTGCTACCTATGGAGAAACGATTGTCTTAGCAACCGTTGTATCGGCTAAAAGCCCAAAACCAGACCAGGACTTTTTTCCACTCACCGTTAATTATCAAGAAAAATCCTATGCGGTTGGTCGAATACCTGGAGGCTATTTAAAACGTGAAAGTCGGCCAACTGAAAATGAAACTTTGGTTTCACGTTTGATTGATCGTCCAATTCGTCCTCTCTTCGTTGAGGGTTATAAAAATGATACACAAGTCATTGTTTCCGTTATACAGCATGATCTCGAAAATAATCCCGATATCCTTGCGATGATTGCCTCCTCTGCCGCATTGACCCTATCAGGTGTTCCTTTCATGGGGCCTATAGCGGGTGCCCGCGTTGGCTATTGTAATGGACAATATGTTCTCAATCCTCATATGGATGAAATGCCTGAATCAAAACTTGATCTGGTGGTTGCTGGAACAGAAAGTGCTGTATTAATGGTTGAATCAGAAGCACAAGAATTGCCGGAAGATATCATGTTGGGTGCTGTAATGTTCGGTCACAAAGGCTTTCAACCTGTCCTTGATGCCATCATCAAGCTTGCTGAGGTTGCTGCAAAAGATCCTCGTGATTTTGTTCCTGAAGATCTTTCTGAGCTTGAAAAAGCGATGCATGAAATGGCCGAACAGGGTATACGAAAGGCCTACACAATCACTGATAAGCAAGAACGTTATGCCGCAATTGATGCCCTGAAAACAGAAGTCATCAATAAATTTATGCCAGAAACAGAAGAAAACTGTCAATTTAGTACAGATCAAATTGCAACCGTATTTAAACAGTTGCAAGCAAAAATTGTTCGCGGAAACATTCTTGATACAGAAAAGCGGATTGATGGACGCAATCTTTCTACCGTGCGCCCTATCCAATCAGAAGTAAGTATTTTGCCCCGCACACATGGATCAGCACTCTTTACCCGCGGAGAAACACAAGCGATTGTCGTTGCAACATTGGGAACTGGTGAAGATGAACAATATGTTGATGCCTTAACAGGCATGTATAAGGAAACATTCCTCCTCCATTACAATTTTCCACCATTTTCAGTAGGTGAAACAGGACGCCTTGGTTCTCCTGGTCGTCGTGAAATTGGACATGGAAAACTAGCATGGCGAGCAATTCACCCCATGTTACCAACGAAAGAATCTTTTCCTTACACCATTCGTGCTGTCTCAGAAATTACTGAATCCAATGGATCTTCTTCCATGGCGACGGTTTGTGGAACATCACTTGCTCTCATGGATGCTGGTGTTCCGCTCGCGCGCCCCGTTGCAGGTATTGCTATGGGTTTGATTAAAGAAGGAGAACGCTTTGCTGTTCTGTCTGACATCTTAGGAGATGAAGATCATCTTGGCGATATGGATTTTAAAGTTGCTGGAACAGAAAATGGTATTACTGCTTTGCAAATGGATATCAAAATTGACGGTATTACCGAAGAGATTATGAAAATCGCACTTGAACAAGCCAAAGGTGGCCGAATCCATATTCTTAACGAAATGGCGAAAGCTTTAACCAGCGCACGAGCTGAACTGAGTGAATTTTCTCCACGAATCGAAGTGATGAATATTTCTGTTGATAAAATCCGTGATGTTATCGGCTCTGGTGGTAAAGTTATTCGAGAAATTGTGGAACAAACTGGAGCAAAAATTAATATTGAAGATGATGGTACCATTAAAATTGCTTCTGCTGATGCTAAAACCATTGAAGCAGCAAAACGCTGGATCCATTCTATTGTCGATGAACCTGAAGTTGGTGCTATCTACCAAGGTACAGTTGTAAAAACTGCGGACTTTGGTGCCTTTATAAACTTTTTTGGTTCTCGTGATGGGCTTGTGCATATCTCTCAACTTGCATCAGAACGCGTCACCAAAACAACTGATATTGTTAAGGAAGGTGATAAGGTTTGGGTTAAACTCATGGGCTTTGATGAGCGTGGAAAAGTTCGGTTATCAATGAAGGTCGTTGATCAAGAAACCGGAAAGGAAATTATCGATGGTAAATCGGTAGAAGAAGAAAAGTGCATGGATGAAAAAAAGCAACCTGAAAATAAGCGCCGCCGGAAGAAAAAAGAAGAGTAATCTTTTCTTCTTATCGTAATCATGAAATGCCATCCCAACATTGGAATGGCATTTTTCTTTGAAAGAACCACATGTGTTATCATTTTTACCCTTTGAAAATTATGCACTCCCTTATCCAGATCCAAACCAATGCTGGCTAAGTTTCGGTTTAACGGAGGTCCCTCCTCCAGAATGGGCGAAAAATTTAAAAGTTATCACGCCTTGGCGACCAGATTTTTTAAAATTTGTCGATACTCAATTTCACTGCTCTCCTCAAATAGATAAAACTTTCATCTATGATGGAGCATTTTTACGTTTAAGCAAATATCGTGGTTTTAACCAAAATTGTTTTCTTGATTTATTAGAATGCGTAAAACCCAGTGGATGGATTGTGATCAGTGGGAATAAAACGGCTGGTGCTGCTTCAATGATGAAATGGGTGAAAACAATTGTTCCCATAACCAATAAACTATCTAAAAATCATGGTCTTGTATTTTGGCTTCAAGTTCCTCAACAAATAGAGAGAGAAAATATTGCACAATTGCGCTCACAATCGCTTTCTTTTGATAAATTTCAAACCACTTCTGGTATGTTCTCACACGGGCGTATTGATCCAGGATCTGCAGCGCTTGCCTCTTATATGCTCAAAGTTATTTCTGGGAAAACGGCTGATTTTGGAGCTGGCTGGGGCTATCTTTCTCACGTTGCACTTGAAAGCGATGTAAAACTTACGACTCTTGATCTTTATGAAGCAGACTACAACGCTTTGGAAGCAGCAAAACAGCACCTTAAACCCATAACAGCTCCTTTTCCAATTCATTTTTATTGGCATGACCTTGTGCATGAGCCTGTCACCAATCTGTATGACACAATCATTTCAAACCCACCGTTTCACACACAACAAACGACAGATGTCTCCTTAGGAAAACATTTTATTATAAATGCTGCAAAATGCCTAAGGCTAGGTGGCAGTCTACTTCTTGTTGCAAACCGCCACCTTCCTTATGAAACATTGTTAAAAGATATTTTCCGCACAGTGTTTATACATGAACAAGCCCATGGTTTCAAAATTATCGAAGCACGCAGATAAACAAAACAAGCAATACATCTAAAGAATAAAACGGGAGAGATCGATATCAGCAGCAAGCTCGCCAATAGATTTTCTCACATAAGCAGCATCAATTTTAAACGATGTTCCAGCTTTATCCGGTGCCGTGAAAGAAATCTCATCTAAAACACGCTCCATAACGGTTTGCAAACGACGTGCCCCTATGTTTTCAATCCTTGCATTTAAATCTACAGCAATATCTGCTAAAGCATCAATCGCATCATCGGTAATTTCCAAATGAACCTCTTCTGTTGCCATAAGAGCAATATATTGTTTAATCAAACTTGCTTCTGGTTCTGTTAGAATGCGCCGTAAATCTTCCCTTGTTAAAGGGTTGAGCTCCACGCGGATAGGCAAACGTCCTTGAAGTTCCGGTAATAAATCAGATGGCTTAGAAACATGAAATGCACCAGAGGCAATAAAAAGAATATGATCTGTTTTGATTTGCCCATATTTTGTAGCAATTGTTGTGCCTTCCACCAAAGGCAAAAGATCACGTTGGACGCCCTCACGCGAAACCGCAGCACTAGCTCCACCATCCCTCGTTGCAATTTTATCAATCTCGTCGATAAAAACAATACCGTCATTTTCAGCAACACGAAGCGCTTCTTGAATAATTTGTTCCTGATCAAGGAGTTTTTCAGATTCATCATCAATAAGCGGTTTAAAAGCATCCCTTACTGTTGTTTTTCGGACTTTTGTACGACTGCCCATTTTACCCAAAATATCGGATAAATTCATAATCCCCATTTGCGCCCCAGGCATACCAGGAATATCAAAGGTTGAAGCACTATTGCTATTATTATCGGCTACTTCAATTTCAATCTCTTTCTCATCCAATTCACCTTCACGCAATTTTTTGCGAAAATTATCACGGGTAGCGGGACTTGCTGTTTTACCAACAAGGGCGTCTAAAACGCGCTCTTCGGCATTCACGTGAGCCTTTTCTTTTATTTCATCCCGTTTCTTTTCACGCACAAGAGAAATGGCAATTTCAACAAGATCTCGAATAATTTGCTCAACGTCACGCCCCACATAACCAACTTCAGTAAATTTAGTTGCTTCTACTTTCACGAAGGGTGCTCCAGAAAGTTTTGCTAATCGACGTGCGATCCCTGTTTTACCAACACCTGTTGGTCCTATCATTAAAATATTTTTTGGCATCACTTCTTCACGCATCTGCCCATCAAGCTGTTGTCTACGCCACCGATTACGCAGTGCAATAGCTACAGAACGTTTGGCATCATTTTGGCCAATAATAAAGCGATCAAGTTCAGAAACAGTCTCACGAGGGGAAAATACAACACACATTTAAATAGCTTTCTCTAAAGAAGATAATTCTGTATCCAATGTTTCAATCGTAAAATGATCATTGGTGTAAACACAAATTTTAGCGGCAATAGCCATAGCTTTACGGGCAATGGTTTCGGCATCTAAATCCAAGTCCATCAGTGCCCGCGCTGCTGAAAGAGCAAAATTTCCTCCAGAGCCAATGGCCATAACCCCATCTTCTGGTTCTAAGACATCACCAAGCCCTGTTAGAGCCAAAGTTACTTTTTTATCAGCCACGAGCATCATTGCTTCAAGACGACGCAAATAGCGATCTGTTCGCCAATCCTTTGCAAGTTCTACACATGCGCGCATAAGTTGATCAGGATATTGCTCAAGCTTTGTTTCTAATCTTTCCAGTAATGTGAACGCATCTGCCGTAGCACCTGCAAAACCAGCAATAACCACTCCGCTCTTCCCAAGACGACGAACTTTACGTGCATTGCCTTTCATAATCGTCTGTCCAAGAGATACCTGACCGTCGCCAGCCATCACGACTTTGCCACCTTTTCGTACTGTAATAATCGTTGTACCATACATTATGTCTGGCTTATGTTCTGTCATAAGGAGACTCCTATATTACTTTCCTTTTAATATTATCTTTTCATACAATGTAAAACTCAATTACTATTGTCCTATTTAAGAACATATATAGCAAAACACAATGATTCAGCATCATTCAATTTGTTGAAATTGAAAAAATGATATTATTGTTGTCAATGTAAATTACTGCTAAATAGCTTTATGTAAACAGTTTGTGCCTTTATAGAGGAAAATTATGAAAAAAATAGCTATAGGAACCTTAGGTGGAACAATTGCAATGACTGCTGATCGTTTTGGCCACATGCAACCGACTTTAACCTCAGATAACCTCATAAAAAGTGTTCCTGATTTAAATAAGGTGGCTGATATTCACGCACAAACATTAATGCAAATACCAAGTGGATCTTTATCTTTTAAAATTCTTTTTGAAATACTCGAGTGGGCAAAACAACAAATACACGCTGGCGCAGAAGGGATTGTTTTAACGCAAGGGACTGATACTCTAGAAGAAACAGCTTTTTTTCTTTCTCTTTATTGGAAGGAAGCTGAACCACTCATCATAACCGGTGCTATGCGTACTCCTTATGAAGCAGGCGCTGATGGACCCGCTAATATTTTAGCAGCAACCCGTGTCGCGACGTCCCCACAAAGTCGCAACAGAGGCGTTCTCGTTGTCATTAACGATACGATTCATTCACCTTATTGGCTCTATAAAAGTCATACCGTCAAAGTTGAAACATTTCAATCAGGACTCGTAGGTATTTTAGGAACTATTTTAGAAGGAAAACTCATTTATTTCAATGATAGAAAATTTTCCCCGACAACGTTTGATCTTCCTCAAAACCACGATCATCAAATTGCACTCCTCTATTCCTCTCTATCGTCTGATGCGCAATTAATGAAACTCTGCCTTGAAAGTGGATATTATGCCGGGCTTGTTATCGCTGGTTTTGGTGCAGGACACTGTAGTTTTCAAGAAGCAGACCTTGTACAACAATATGCACAAAAAATACCCATTATTATTGCTAGTCGTTGTTGTAATGGCTCAACAACTCGTATAACTTATGGCTATAAAGGCTCAGAAATCGATATGATTGCTTCGGGTGTTCTCATGTCCGGTTATTTATCAGCCGTAAAAGCGCGTTTGCTTTTATGGGCTTTTTTGGCACAAGGACACTCATTGGCACAGATCCGTGCTCATTGGAATGATTGGACGATAAGTTAATAAAAATGATCTATTATCTTAAGGAAGAGAGCATGCAAAACAAAATTTATTTGAATATAAAGCAGCTCATCTGTCCGCTCTTAATCGATTACTGTGGCAAAAAAAATCTCGACAAATACAAATGATTGATACAACTGTACAAAAAATTAATCAGAAAGATAATTTGGTCAAATCCATTTCTGACCGATATTCACCCTATCGCGTCTTTACGGCACAAGAATGGTCAGAGTTTCGTGCGGACACACCTCTCACTTTGACTTTTGATGAAATTAAACGTTTACGCTCTATTGATGATCCTATCGATCTTGAAGAAGTCCAACGCATTTATCTTTCTTTATCGCGTCTGCTCTCATGCCATGTTGAAGCAGTACAGGAGCTTTTTCACAAACGTCAGCAGTTTCTCCATCAAGAAGAGACTAAAAAAACACCCTTTATTATTGGAATTGCTGGTTCTGTAGCAGTAGGAAAATCAACCACCGCTCGCATCCTTCAAGAACTGTTGAAACGTTGGACATCTAATCTTAAAGTTGATCTGATCACAACGGATGGTTTTCTCTATCCTAACGCAATCTTACAGCAAAAAAATCGTCTGAATCGTAAAGGATTTCCTGATTCCTATGACATTAAAAAATTGCTATGCTTTCTTTCGGCTATAAAAGCAGGTGTTGGGAATGTCCCTGCTCCGCTTTATTCGCATATGACCTATGATGTTCTAGAAAATCAGACAATTACTATTGACCGTCCTGATATTTTAATTGTTGAAGGGATTAATGTATTACAGGTTAGTGATCTTCCTAAAGATGGAAAGGCCATTCCTTTCGTATCAGATTTTTTTGATTTTTCAATCTATGTAGATGCCGAAACAGAAGTCATTCGTCACTGGTATTTAGAGCGCTTTAAACGTTTACGTAAAACAGCTTTTCAAAATCCTGAATCCTATTTTCATCGCTATGCCCTACTGAATGAAAAAGAAGCCTCAAAAATCGCTGAGGATATTTGGCAAACAATTAATTTAAAAAATTTACAAGAAAATATATTGCCAACACGACCACGGTCCAATCTCGTTCTACGAAAGGGAAAAAATCATTTGGTCGAGTATGTCGCACTTAGACGATTATAAGGATCTCATAACTATGCAGCAGCACCCCATTCATTTTACCTCAACACCTATCGATAACAGTTTCCCTATCATCTTGGTAAACCAAAGAAATCTTGCCAACTTATCACTTGATGCTTCAACAACAGCATGGATAAAAGTTAATGATTTTACTGGAAAAGCAGGACAAATACTCTTTGTTCCTCATGAAACGGGGCATTTAAAAAAAGTTTTATTTGGAATTGGCAATGGTAACGATCCCTTTATCACAGGACTGCTTGCTCAAAAACTTCCTTCTGGTCAATGGCATTTAGAAGGTGAGACCTCTGATGAAATAAATGTCTATCTTGGATTGGCACTGGGAAGCTATCAATTTAATAGCTATCGTCAAAATTCTTCTTTCAAATCATTATCCATCCATGTCAATGAGGCTGTTGATCTTAATGAACTCCAACGCATTTATGAAGCTGTCTTCTTCGTCCGTGATCTCATCAATATCCCAGCCAATGATATGACCCCTACTACTCTCGAAGTAGAAGCACGACAACTAGGGAAAACATACGGTGCTCATGTCCAAACTATTTGTGGAGATGATCTCTTAACCAATAACTTTCCGATGATTCATGCCGTAGGGCGAGCAGGCAGCACTGCACCACGACTGATTGAGTTACACTGGGGGCAAGAACATCACCCTAAAATAACGTTAGTAGGCAAAGGCGTAACTTTTGATACAGGGGGACTGGATATTAAATCAGCCAATAACATGTTGCTTATGAAAAAAGACATGGGAGGTGGAGCAAACGTTTTGGGATTGGCTAAGCTTATCATGGATGCAAAATTGCCTTTCCGTCTACGTGTTTTAATTCCAGCTGTAGAAAATGCAATTTCTGCGAATGCTTATCGACCAGGTGATATTCTCAAAAGTCGTAAAGGTTTAAGCGTTGAAGTGGGTAATACAGATGCTGAAGGGCGACTTGTCCTTGCTGATGCACTCGCCTATGGTGATGAAGAAAGTCCAAAATTCATGCTTTGCATGGCTACTTTAACGGGGGCAGCACGGATAGCATTAGGACCAGATCTTCCCGCATTTTATTGTAATGATTCAATATGGGCACAACAAGTTTCTGAATCTGCTCACGCTGTTTTCGACCCTCTTTGGCAAATGCCCCTTTGGAAACCTTACCAAGAGATGTTATCATCACCAATTGCTGACCTTAACAATGTAACTGGAAATAGCTTTGCTGGCTCTATAACGGCTGCTTTATTTCTTAATTCTTTTGTTGAAAAAGCTGAACATTTTGCACATTTCGACCTTTATGGATGGGTCCCAAAAGAAAAACCAGGATACCCTATTGGGGGATCAGCACAAACTATTCGTGCTCTTTATAATCTCCTTAAAAATTAATTTTGACATAAAATAAACATAAAAACGGACAACTTTAGAACCTTAAGAGCAATCGTTCTTCACTTTTAATTGTGTTCTGTAATTTATTTGAGGATAAAAATCCTACCACTACCAATTATCAGATGAAAGGTAAATAAATGTTTCCTAAAGATCCGAGATTACATGCATTCAGAGAAGATCTAGCAGACGAACGTCTTAAAGGCGAAATTACAGCTCAGCGCTTTGTGCAAGGTGAAAAAAGACGTGTTAATGCGCCTGTTGCTGGATTGTTTAAAGAGAATAATAACAAAAGTGAAATGCAGACAGAGTGCTTATTCGGAGAAGAACTTCTCATCTTTGAGCATGGAGAAGAGATGTCGTGGGCACAATCTCTCAAAGATGGTTATGTTGGCTATATTGAGACAAAAGCGCTTTGTGCATCAACCGTAGAACAAACACATGTTGTTACAGCGCCACGTACTTTTCAATATTCGCAAGCTGATTTGCGTGGACCAGTAGAATATCCTTTATCTATAGGAAGTAAGGTAAGCGTTTTTAATGAAGTTGAAGTCCGTGGAACCAAATATTCTATACTTGAAAATGGGGGCGCAATCGTTAGCGATCACCTCAGTCCGATTGGCAGCGTTGTGTATAAAAATTATGTTGATGCTGCTGAAAAGTTAGTCCACACACCTTACCGTTGGGGTGGAGCCAGTGGCTTTGGAGTTGATTGCTCAGGATTGGTCCAGATTTCTATGGCAATGACTGGTCAAGTGGTTTTACGTGATACTGACATGCAACAAAAAACTATAGGAAAGTCACTATCAAATGGTGATAAACTTCAACGAGGTGATTTGATTTTTTGGAAAGGTCATGTCGCTATTATGACTGATCATGAGAATATTATTCATGCAAATGGTTCTTCTATGGATGTTACGGTCGAACCACTGGAAAAAGCAGTTACACGTATTGCTCAAAAATGCCAACGATATCCTGTAGAAAAACGCCGTCCAACACTGGGAATATAGTACGTTCTTTTACATGAATATGATAATGGGGCCATTATCGGCAGTTTGCTTCATATCGATGTAAGAAGGCTTTTATAAATTGAATTTATATCAAATGGGATGCATTGCTTAGTTATTTCCTAAACTTCGATATTTAAGAGGATTGTACTTTTTTATACATAAAATTTATTGTTGTGTATTTTTTTAAAGTGGTGGATGTGTGAATAGAGGTTAGGGGACAAGATTTTCCAACATGCGCTCTACAAAGCACATTTCCTTTTGCCAATTTTCTTTATGAATGTTTTGAATTTTGCTAAGTTATATTGTGAAAAATATTGAGCATTTTTTCAAAAATTTTTATCAATATTCACTGTCTTTTGGATATTGCAAAAATTCGTCACCTAACTTCTTGAATAAATTTTTTTAAAACCATCGTTTTTTGCATATAATGTAATGATTTTAAAAATAAAGGAGCATTACGCAACTCGAATGAGATCTCTTGCCATTCGTATTTTTCACTGTTCCACATATCCTTCACTTTGAATTAAAAAATTGTCCAATAACAGCTTAGTAAATGGATTTGCATATCATTTGAAAAGTAGTTGAAATACAGGTTAAATAAACAACTCATAAACTGTTAAACTATAATGGCATTTATAATTTTAATTTTAGGGAATTATGATAAATTTAACTTATAAGTTTACAAATATAAAAATATCAATTCTCAGTTTATTTTGTATTATACATTCATAGATAATGCTAATAAATAAAATAATTATAAAGTAAAATTCTCTCAATAAATACGTGAATAAATAATATAGTTGTGTGAATATATTTATAAATTATTATTTTTCATTATAAAATACGAAAAACAAACCATAAGGTACTGCATAATATTTATTATTAAAAAATACTTCTTTGCATACTTTTGAAAACTTTAATGCTGTACAAAAAAGAAATGGATAAACCACGCAATACCTTCTACTTTTATGCTTTTAGCTTTTTCCAAAACGAATATACTGCTTTCTCTATTGATTTGTTATTGAAAAGTTTTTTCTGATTTAGAGAAAGAGCGTTTAAAACAATGAAACAGTAAAGTATTAAGGGAAATAGTCTAACACGAAAAGGATAATTTATGATTATAAATGAATGCGTTGATTTTAAATACATCATCATAATGAGTAAGCAATTTATTATGCAAAAAAATCCTTTTGGATCGTCCCCATCATTGGTGTTTTACCAAGTACACACTACTCTGTACACAGTATTTTCTCTCACAAACCCATTAAAGAAGATGATTTTTTAACACCTGAACCAATGGTTTATCAGCATCAGGCATAGGATATTTATCAAGATCATTAATAAAAACCCATTCTAAATTTTGCCCCTCCCGTCCTTGCGCAACTCCCTCATAATGGTCACAAAGATACAACGGCATTAAGAGGTGAAATGTTGCATAGCTATGGCTTGCAAATGTTAAAGGGTGTAAATTATTTGCCTGAACATACACACCAAGCTCTTCTTCTAGTTCACGAATTAATGATGCTTCTGGAATTTCACCTTGCTCAACCTTTCCACCAGGAAACTCCCATAAACCAGCCAGCGATTTTCCTTCAGGACGCTTGGTAAGCAAAATACGATTATTTTGATCTAACAATGCGCAGGCAACAACAAGAAGAAGGGGACTTTTTATACACATATCGCTCTCCAATGAGAATATAATTGTCTCTGTATCATATTCCCTTACCTCAAAAAGAATTCACATATCTCATTCTCTTTTTTTTAAAATAATAGGCCGTTAAATATAGAGAGTGCATTCGTTAACTTCTGTAATCGCTATTGATCATAACGTACTCTTTTGTTAAGTCGCAAGACCAAACCGTCGCTGTGCTCTTACCCAAACCAATATCAACACGAATTGTGATGTATTTACCTTGCATATAAGAACCTATTGTTTCTTCACAATACGCAGGATCTCGTTCACCATTCACTGCCACACGATGTTCACCAAACCAAATCGTCAACAGATCACGATCAACTTCAACGCCGGCCTTCCCAACCGCCATAACGACTCGTCCCCAATTTGCATCTTCACCGGCAATAGCCGTTTTTACAAGCGGTGAATTTGCAATTGATAAAGCAATCGTTTTCGCAGCATTGTCTGTTGTTGCACCAGTCACATTCACTTCAATTAAATGGCGAGCACCTTCTCCATCACACACAACTTGGAGTGCAAGTTCATGCAGAAGCGCATCCAATTGTTTCACAAAAACGCTATAACGTGGATCAGATTGACTTGTAAGGCATGGAAAATGTTCTTTTCCTATCGCAAACAACATAAGCGTATCTGAAGTTGAGGTATCGCTATCAACAGTAATCGAATTGAAAGACCCCTCAACAGCCTCTGATAACATGGATTGAAGCATATCCGAAGAAATAGTAGCATCACTGACCACAAACGAAAGCATTGTCGCCATATCGGGTGCAATCATACCAGCACCTTTTGCAATTCCATGAATGGTAACATTTATCCCCCCACAATCAAAAGTACGCGTAGCAAGTTTTGGAAATGTGTCCGTTGTCATTATGGCTTTTGCAGCTTCCAACCAATTTCCCTCTTCTGCTGTTTCTGCCATACTTGGTAAAAGATTTACAATACCCGATGCATCCATTGGCTCACCAATAACACCTGTAGAAGCTATAAAAACTTCATTTTCTCTAACCTTTAAAGTGTTCGCTGCTGCAAAGATGATTTCATTGGTTGTGTTCTTTCCTTTTCTTCCTGTAAAAGCATTGGCATTTCCAGAATTCACAACAACACCCCTTGCCACCCCATGGGGAAGCGATGCACGACAATGCTCTACAGGGGCAGATGGACATTTTGAACGTGTAAAAACACCTGCCACACTCACTGGCTTATCGAATACAATAAAAAGGAGATCTGTACGATCTTTATATTTAATTCCAGCCTTAGCTGTTGCTATCCGTACACCAGATAATGGGGAAAGCTCTCGAATGTTTTGGGGGTGCAAAGGAGATATTTTAAAAACCACAATATGCTTTCTCTAAAAACAAATAAAATGATTGCAGATTAACAACCTCTTATAGAAAACTGCTAGGTTTTTTTTGAAAAAAACAAACCTAGCAACTCTCTATTAAAAAGGCTATCTACTTATTTTTCCTCGCTATTCCGTATCTTCTTCATCGGATGTCTCATTGGGAAGTAGTGTCCCATTTTGATTAAGCGATTCCATGATTTTTGTAACATTAGGATCAGGATATTTCACATCTATCTTGCTACGCAAATCAACAATTAGTTCTTGATAGCGCTTTTTTATCAACTGTGTACGCAACATCTCTTTAACATCATCAAATGCAGGAGGTTGTTTTACACGACGATCTTCTAATTTAATAATATGCCAACCAAAAGGACTTTCAACGGGTTGTTTCGTGTATTCACCAACTTTCAAACCAAATGCTGCATCTTCAAAAGGCTTGACCATTTGACCATGGCTAAAATAACCAAGATCACCCCCAACAGCAGCGGAACCATCTGTTGAACTTTTCTTTGCAATCTCTTCAAAATTTTCGCCTTTATTTAAATGCTTAATGATAGCTTCTGCTTCTTTTCTGGTTTTGACCAAAATATGACGGGCTTTAACTTCATCCTCTTTAGGTAAAGCAGCAATTTCTTGTTTATAAAGAGCTTCCAAATCCGTATCCGATATTTTGTCAATAATCGCCTGTTTAAAATAAAGCTGTTGAAGCACATTGTCACGCATAACTGCCATACGTTTATCGTAAGCTTCTGTCTTATCAAGTCCTTTGCTTTTTGCTTCTTTTGAAAGTGCCTGCATATCCAAATAAGCTTTTAAGACCATAATACGGCGTTGTTCATCAGGAAAACGTGCTAAATTAGGATTTATTTCAAGCGCTAACTCATCCAATTGGCCTGCTGTAATATTTTTCCCATCAATAACAGCCATAACATGAGAAGGAGAAACGGCTTTTTCAGAAGCTTTCTCCAAAGTCTTTAAATCATTCGGTGATGAATTCAAATTTTCTTGGGCTCTCACCCCTAAACTTGTACTTGCCAATAAAGTTGATGCTAAAAGCAGCGTGATAAAGTTAAATTTCATAAATATACTCCTTAAAAATGAAGGCAGGTTCAAGATTCCAATTTTCTTTACCATAACACTTTAATCTTTAAACATAGAGAAATAAATTAGTTATTTTATTTTAAAAAGTATAAAATCGTCCTTTTATCTCAGTTTTTCCAACCCTATCTAATGCACATGAAAAACATAATAATAGAGAAAAATGACATATTGTATCTTAAATTACTTTGTATTGTATCATCTAAACAGCATACCTAAAGTTGACATAGCGACCTTAGCCTCTTATCTCTACTTTACAATTAAAGTGAAAAATTGCACACCAGCAAGTATAATGGTACTATCTGCATTACATGATATCAGAAAACTTAAAGAAAATGTGGAGCATGGGGAGAGCATATGAATTTCCCAACAAGAGTGACAACAATTAAAAGAAAGGACCAGAGATGGTCAATTTAGGTGTTTTTGCACGTAAATTTTTTGGTTCAGCTCATGAGCGACGTCTCAAAGCACTCCGCCAAAAAGTTGCACAAATTAATGCTTTAGAAGAACAATTCGTAAAATTAAGCGATGAGCAGCTTTGCCAAAAAACAGATGCTTTTCGTAAACGTCTTAGTGAAGGTGAAAGTGTTGATTTACTCTTACTGGAAGCATTCGCAACGGTTCGTGAAGCCGCAAAACGTGTTTATGATATGCGTCCTTTTGACGTACAACTTATTGGTGGGATGGTTCTTCATGACTGTGGCATAGCTGAAATGCGTACCGGTGAAGGTAAAACATTAATGGCAACTCTACCAATTTATCTCAATGCATTGGAAGGTAAAGGCGTTCATGTTGTGACAGTAAACGATTATCTCGCCAGTCGTGATGCTGAAACAATGGGAAAAATTTTTAGTTTTCTAGGGCTTACAACGGGTGTGATTCTTCATGATCTTGATAGCGATGCCCGCAGAGCAGCCTATGCATGTGATATCACCTATGCGACAAATAATGAACTAGGTTTTGATTATTTGCGTGATAATATGGCTTTCGATCATAGTCAAATGGTTCAACGAGGACATCATTACGCAATTGTCGATGAAGTGGATTCTATCCTCATTGATGAAGCGCGTACGCCCCTTATTATTTCTGGTCCTCTAGAAGATCGTACTGACTTTTATAACCTTATTGATACATTTATTCCTACCTTAATTCCAGAAGACTATGAAATAGATGAAAAACAAAAAACAACGACCTTTACCGAAGTTGGTACTGAAAAAATTGAAAAAATGCTCGAACAAGCTGGGTATCTTAAAGGTGAAAGTCTTTATGACATAGAAAATGTCGCTATCGTTCATCATGTTAATAATGCTCTAAAAGCCCATAAACTGTTCGTTCGCGACAAAGATTACATTGTTCGCAATGATGAAATTGTTATCATTGACGAATTTACAGGCCGAATGATGCCTGGACGGCGTTATTCTGAAGGACTTCATCAAGCGTTAGAAGCTAAAGAGCATGTTGCTATTCAACCAGAAAATCAAACACTTGCTTCCATCACTTTCCAAAATTATTTCCGTATGTATAGGAAATTATCTGGAATGACTGGAACTGCAACAACAGAGGCCGAAGAATTCAGAAATATTTATGGTCTTGACGTTGTCGAAGTTCCTACCAATTTGCCAGTACAACGTCTTGACGAAGATGATGAAATTTACCGAACAGCAGAAGAGAAATATCGGGCAATTGTGCGTGATATCCGTCAAGCACACGAAAAAAAACAGCCTATTCTTGTTGGAACAACCTCTATTGAAAAGTCAGAACAATTGGCAGAGCGTTTGCGAAAAGAGGGCATTACCGATTTTAGAGTCTTAAATGCTCGCTATCACGAGCAAGAAGCATACATCATTGCG
The DNA here is from genome assembly GCF_028618615.1 of Bartonella sp. AU15XJBT. NCBI lineage: Bacteria > Pseudomonadati > Pseudomonadota > Alphaproteobacteria > Hyphomicrobiales > Bartonellaceae > Bartonella > Bartonella sp. AU15XJBT. Next base: position 59,589 of record NZ_JAQITG010000006.1, on the reverse strand, counting down.
CAAGCAGGCGTTCCTGGAGCTCTCACCATTGCAACCAACATGGCAGGACGCGGTACGGATATACAGCTTGGTGGTAATGTTGAAATGCGCATCCGACAAGAATTACAGGATACCACTGATGGACCAGAGCGGACGGCTAAAATTGAAGAAATCAAAAAAGATGTCAAACAACTTAAAGAAAAAGCTTTAGCGGCTGGGGGACTTTACGTTATCGCAACTGAACGTCATGAAAGCCGTCGTATTGATAACCAGCTTCGTGGGCGTTCTGGTCGCCAAGGCGATCCTGGTCGCTCAAAATTCTTTCTTTCTCTTCAAGATGATCTTATGCGTATCTTCGGCTCCGACCGTATGGATAGCATGCTGCAAAAACTTGGATTGAAAGAAAATGAAGCTATTATCCATCCGTGGATTAATAAAGCCCTTGAGAAAGCACAAAAAAAGGTCGAAGCACGGAACTTTGAAATTCGTAAAAATCTGCTAAAATATGATGATGTCATGAATGACCAACGCAAGGTTATTTTTGAACAGCGTATGGAGGTCATGAACTCAGATGATTTATCAGAAATGATTCATGAAATGCGCAATGAAGTCGTGGAAGATCTTGTAGAGACTTATATTCCTTCTGGGACATATTCTGAAAAATGGGATGTAAAAGCTCTCGAAGAAGAGCTTCAACAACTCTTTAATCTTGAGCTGCCTGTGGAAGAATGGGCAAAAGAAGATGGAATTGCCGAAGAACAAATTTTAGAGCGTATCTTGGATGCTGTTACAAAACTTGAAAATGAGCGCACTGAACGCTACTCTCCAGAGGTTATGGCTTATTTTCACAAAGCAGTGTTGCTCGAAACTATTGACACGTTATGGCGTGAACATCTTGTGAGTTTAGACCATTTGCGTTCTGTTGTTGGTTTTCGTGGTTATGCGCAGCGAGATCCACTCAATGAGTATAAAACAGAATCTTTTGAACTCTTTCAAAGTATGTTGAAAAATTTGCGCCGAATTGTCACTTCTAAACTTATGCGCTTTGAAATTATTCAACAACCTACCGAACCGACTATGCCTGAGCAAACTAGTTCTGATTCTTCTGTCTTTAATGATCAGAACCAAGAAAATGATCCCACCTTATGGGCACGATCACAAGAAAATAGGTTTGTTAATCCACAAGACCGTGACCCCAACGATGTAACCACATGGGGAAAAGTTGGACGCAATGAACGCTGTCCTTGCGGTTCAGAGAAAAAATACAAACATTGTCATGGATCCTTTGTTTGAAAAGCAAACAATGAAAATGAATAAAAAGCGAAACTATGAGCAAGAATTGCGCGCAGCTGGTTTAAGAGTAACGCGCCAACGGCGTGTTATTCTTGATATTTTAGCTGATACAAATGATCATCCCAATGCATTTGAAATTTTTCAACGTGCAAACAAAATAGATTCGAGTATTTCGCTCTCAACGGTTTATCGAACCATGAAAACATTAGAAGGAAATGGAACAATTCACCGTCATACCTTTAGTGGTGGTCCATCTCGTTTTGAGCAAGCCGATGGCCAACATCATGATCATCTCATTGATATAGAAACAGGACAAGTTATCGAATTTCATTCTGATGTTATTGAAAAATTGCAAGAAGAAATTGCAAAATCTCTTGGCTATGATATTATTCATCATCGTCTTGAACTTTATGGAAAAAAAAACTCTTAAAGAGATGATTATATACCATGAGATGAAGATATTTCAGACAAATCGAATTTTATAAAAATTTACCTTAAAAATAGAATAGTTTTCATTGGCAAAAAAGTTTTTCTGCTTTATTACCCCTTTTTGTATGATGCTGTACGGTAATTCATTGCCAGTGTTGTAACAAAAAAACATTGCAATAAAATATTATAAAAATTGTATTATGAAAAATTAGGCTAATATTATCATGGTTTCTTTGCCACAAGATCGCATAAAACAGCTTGAAAAGCGCTTTGAAATAATTGAAAGCCAAATGACGACCAATCCAAATGCTGAAACATATGTCAAATTAGCTTCTGAATACGCAGAACTACAACCCGTTATTGCCTCTATACGTGCATTAAATGCTCTTTATGGAGAGATTACAGAATTAGAAACGATTATCAACGATAAACAAACAGATATAGAGATGCGTAGTCTTGCCCAAGAAGAGCTACCATCGTTATATAAAAAAGTAGAGCAACTTGAAAAAGAACTCCAGATTCTGCTTTTGCCTAAAGATGTCGCTGATGAAAAAAGCGCTATTATTGAAATTCGAGCAGGAACGGGTGGATCAGAAGCGGCACTTTTTTCCGGTGATCTTTTTCGCATGTATGAACGTTATGCCCATGCTCACCATTGGAAAGTAGAGGTTATTTCACTCAGTGAGGGGGAAGTTGGCGGATATAAAGAGATTATTGCGACCATCTCAGGAAAAGGTGTCTTTTCTAAATTGAAATATGAATCAGGTGTCCATCGTGTGCAACGTATCCCTGAAACAGAGACTGGAGGACGTATCCATACATCAGCGGCTACTGTTGCAGTGCTTCCAGAGGCTGAAGAAATTGATATTGATATTCGTCCTGAAGATATTCGTATTGATACAATGCGTGCATCTGGCGCTGGAGGACAGCACGTCAATACAACGGATTCAGCTGTTCGGATCACGCATATTCCAACAGGAATTATGGTCGTACAAGCAGAAAAATCACAACACCAAAACCGAGCACGGGCCCTTCAAATTTTACGGGCACGCTTGTTCGATATCGAACGACAAAAGATAGAAAGTGAACGTTCAGCTTCTCGTAAAAGTCAAGTTGGTTCTGGTGATCGTTCAGAACGTATTCGTACCTATAATTTTCCACAAAGGCGCGTCACGGATCACCGTATTAATCTGACCCTTTATAAGCTTGATCGAATTTTGGAAGGAGATCTTGATGAGCTTGTTCATGCACTCATTTCAGATCATCAAACGACACTCCTGATGGAAATGGATAATAATTGAGCAAATATTCTTTCAAGAATGTTATTCAACAAACGCAAGAAAGATTGCGCACGAAAGGAATTTTGGAAGCCGATCTCGATGCGAAAATACTCGTCGAATGGATAACAGGAATAAATGCTGCGACAAGAATTTCTAAACCAGATATACAACTGTCTTCTGAGCACATTATACAAATAGAACAAGCTGTAAAACGCCGTATTGCGGGAGAACCTGTCTATCGTATTATAGGGATGAGAGAATTTTATGGTATATCTTTCGCGTTGTCTCAAGAAACGTTAGAGCCTCGTCCGGATACAGAAACGCTCATCGAGCTTATTCTCCCTTTCCTCAAAAAACAGGTCGAAAATTCGAGAAAAATAACATTCCTTGATATGGGAACAGGAAGTGGTGCTATTGCCATTGCTATTCTTAAACAAATTCCCCAAGCCTATACAGTAGCGGTCGATATTTCTGAAGATGCCCTTAAAACGGCTACAAAAAATGCAAAAAATGCTGACGTCATACATCGCTTCACACCTCTTCTTAGCGATTGGTTTGATTCTGTCACAGATCGCTTTGATTTCATTGTTTCCAATCCACCCTATATTCCCGCAAAAGATATCAAAACACTTGCAAAAGAAGTGCGCTTATATGATCCATTGCGTGCTCTTATTGGTGGAAAAGATGGGCTTGATTTTTATCGAAAGCTTGCCCATGAATCAGCCAACTACTTAAAAGAAAACGGCACTATTGCTGTTGAAATCGGTTACTCTCAAGAAAAAGAAGTCTGCGATTTATTTGAAAAAAATGGTTTTCAATGTTTAGAAATGCGCAAAGATCTAAGTGGGATACCCCGCGCACTTCTGTTTGCATACAAGCATTAAAATTCCCAATCATCATCCGTAGTCGCAACCGCCTTGCCAATGACATAGGAAGAACCAGCCCCTGAAAAAAAGTCATGATTCTCATCAGAGTTTGGTGATAAAGCTGCCAAAATCGCAGGATTAACACGACACACTTCAGGAGGGAAAAGAGCTTCAAAACCCAAATTCATTAAAGCCTTGTTAGCATTGTAATGAAGAAAAATTTTTACATCTTCCGTCAATCCAAGAGCATCATAAAGATCTTCGGTATATTTGCACTCGATGTTATAAAGGTCAAAGAGCAAATTAAAAGCAAAATCTTTAACTTCTTGTCTTTTGGCTTCCTCAAGCTTTGCATATCCCAATTGGAATTTATACCCTATATAATAACCGTGGACTGCTTCATCACGAATGATCAGTCGAATGAGATCTGCTGTATTGGTCAACTTAGCGCGACTGGCCCAATACATGGGCAAATAAAAACCAGAATAAAATAAAAAGCTTTCTAGCAAAGTCGAGGCAATTTTCTTCTTGAGTGGATCATTTGCTTCATAACGCTCAAGGACTAATCTAGCCTTTTTCTGTAAATGACTATTTTCTTCTGACCATCTAAATGCATCATCGACTTCTACCGTCGAGCAAAGAGTTGAAAAAATAGAGGAATAAGAACGTGCATGAACCGCTTCCATGAACGCAATATTCGTCAAAACAGCCTCTTCATGCTCTGTTATCGCATCAGCAAGCAATGAAATAGCCCCTACCGTGTTTTGAATTGTATCTAGCAGCGTTAATCCTGTAAAAACACGAATCGTCAATTTACGTTCTTCATCCGTTAAGCTTGACCATGAGGGAATATCATTGGAAAGTGGAACCTTCTCAGGCAACCAAAAATTTCCAGTTAATCGGTTCCATACTTCAAGATCTTTCTCATCGTGTAATCTATTCCAATTAACAGCAGACACAATAGGATTTTTGGTTGTAATCTTTGTCATATGATGACCTCCTATAAGCTGCACGAAACACAACCATCAACTTCTGTTCCACTCAATGCGACTTGTCGCAGCCGCACGTAGTAAATACTCTTTATACCCTTTTTCCAGGCATAAATTTGTGCGCGGTTAACATCACGTGTGGTAGCGGTATCCGGAAAAAATAGTGTTAATGAAAGACCTTGATCAACATGCTGTGTCGCAGCAGCATAGGTATCTATAATTTTTTCAGGACCAATCTCATAAGCATCTTGGTAAAAATCCAAATTTGTATTATCCATATAAGGAGCGGGATAATAAACGCGCCCAATTTTTCCCTCTTTGCGAATTTCAATTTTTGAAGCAATTGGATGAATAGAAGAAGTGGCATGATTAATGTAGGAAATAGATCCCGTAGGGGGAACTGCCTGCAAATTGCGGTTATAAAGCCCATACTCAATAACGCGTTTCTTGAGTTCCTGCCAATCCTTGTGATCTGGGATGACAATATTATTCCGTGCAAAAAGCTCTTGTACAAGTGCAAATTGCGGTTTCCATTCTTTTTCAATATATTTTTCGAAAAAACGTCCATCAGCATAAGCTGATTTTTCAAACCCTGCAAACATTTCTTGACGTTCGCGGGCAATTAAATTGGAAACCCGTATGGCATGATATGTCACAATATAAAAATAGATATTGGTAAAATCAATCGCTTCTGGAGACCCATAATAGATCTGCTCACGCGCTAGAAACCCATGCAAATTCATCTGTCCCAAACCAATCGCATGACTTTCAGCATTGCCTTTCGCAATGGACGGCACGCAAGCAATATTACTCATATCCGAAACCGCAGTAAGAGCGCGGACAGCAGATTCCACCGTCTGTCCGAAATCAGGACTTTCCATGGCTTTAGCAATATTCATTGACCCAAGATTACAAGATATATCACTTCCAATCGTGCGATAGGTTAAATCTGTCTCCAGTTCACTTGCCTCACTCACCTGCAAAATTTCTGAACATAAATTGCTCATACTTATGCGTCCAGAAATCGGATTGGATCGATTAGCAGTGTCCTCAAATAAAATATAAGGATAACCAGATTCAAATTGAATTTCCGCTAATGTCTGAAAAAAAACGCGTGCACTTATTTTCTTCTTCCGAATCTTTGCATTATCAACAAAAGAGCGATAATGCTCCGTTAAAGAAATATCGCTAAAGGGTTTACCTGTCACACGCTCAATATCATAAGATGAGAAGAGATACATATCCTCATTATTCCGAGCAAGCTCAAAAGTAATATCAGGAATAACTACACCAAGAGAAAGCGTTTTGATTCTAACTTTTTCATCGGCATTTTCACGCTTTGTATCCAAAAATTTCATAATATCTAAATGATGTGCATGCAAATAAACAGCTCCAGCTCCCTGCCGGGCCCCAAGCTGATTGGCATAAGAAAAAGAATCTTCCAAAAGTTTCATCACTGGTAAAACACCGGACGATTGATTTTCTATTTGCTTAATTGGCGCTCCAGCTTCCCGCAAATTTGTTAAACAAAGTGCCACACCTCCACCGCGTTTTGAAAGCTGTAAAGCAGAATTAACCGCACGGCCTATCGATTCCATATTATCTTCAACACGGAGCAAAAAACACGAAACCAATTCACCTCGTTGTTTTTTTCCAGCATTTAAAAATGTTGGCGTTGCTGGTTGAAAACGCCCTGTAATAATCTCATCCACAAAACTTTCAGCAAGAGCTTTATTCCCTTGTGCCAAATATAAAGCCACAAGACAGATGCGGTCTTCATACCGTTCAAGATAACGCTTCCCATCAAAAGTCTTTAGCGTATAACTGGTATAGTACTTAAATGCACCTAGAAAGGTAGGAAAACGAAATTTAAATGCATAAGCGCGTTTAAAAAGCTTTTTAATAAAAGAGAAATCATAAAGCTCAAATAAGGCTTTTTCATAATAACCTTCCTCTATTAAGTAATCTATTTTTTCCTTCAGGTTATGAAAAAAAACTGTATTTTGATTAACATGCTGAAGAAAATATTGCCGTGCTGCAAGCCGATCCATATCAAATTGGATATGGCCATTTTCATCATAAAGATTAAGCATTGCATTCAGCGCATGATAATCCGTAATCTGATCGGATTTCTGCGACTGTTCTATCCCAATTGTTTCCAAAATCTTTCCAATCCCTTTTTTACACAAATAACGTCTTCATCAGTTCCACGCAGCTCAAAACGATAAAGGCAAGGTACACAACATTTTTCAGCTATGATCTTACTGGCTAAATTATAATAGCGACCAAAATTACGATTCCCACCACCAATGACACCACGAATTAACTTGCGGTTCTCAGCTTCATTAAGAAAACGAATAACGGCTTTCGGCACCGCCCCTCTTCCTTCTCCATCTGCATACGTAGGGACAACCAGTACATAAGGTTCACCAACGAATGCAGAGGGCTTTCTTTTATCAATTCTGAAGAGTCGTTGACCAAGTTGCGAGACAAAATGTTCTGTATTACCCGTTGCACTCGAATAATAAACAATAAGCCCCATTAAGCACAAAGACCACTAATCATATCTGGTCTAAAACCAGACCAATGATTCTCACCACAAACAACGACAGGAACCTGACGATACCCCAGAGATTGAACAAAACTGTATGCTTGTTCATCAGAGGAAATATCAACAACACGATAATGAATGCCTTTTGCATCAAAAGCGCGGCGTGTAGCATCACATTGAACACAAGATGGTTTGCTATAAATAGTGATCGACATTTTCTTCAACTTTCACAATTCAAAACAATCAACCCTAAAAGAGTCAATCTAATAATTTTATAGGTACTCAAGAATAACAAACAACAGAAATTGTATGCAAAACGTGCGATTATTTTCAAAGAGCACACAGCTTTCTGAACATAACAGAACCTCTCATCAAATGACTTCAAGGACTATGATGAGAATAAGCGATTATTCTACAACTTAAATGGGGGCCCCCAGTTATAAAACAATCTTTTGCTTGGCAAACAATTCCCTCCTGCTGTCTAAAAAACTAACGTTCTAAACCACCGTTTTCAAGAGTTCTGTTTTTACTCTTTCACGGCAAAAATCAATTACAAAAACGAAAGGAAATCCTTCCAAAAGAGACACTTCAGCAAGAATATCGCTATACCCTTGCTCAACAAACTTTATACGATAACATTGGAAATAACTTAGATACCAAACGAAACACACTAACACCCTCTCTTGTGCTTATTTAGAATCACCAATCATTTTGATACTATATATAGTATATACTCTCTCTCTTTCGTCAAGGAGAATTCAACCATTATTTTGAATTGTCCACGATCTTCCCACTAAAATATTCAACACTCAAAATTATGTAATAATATAACATTTTATTGACAAACGTTATATTATTACATAGTTTCCAAAATAATAAGCAAAGATGGTATAAGTTATGGATCTGAACTTTAAAAAGACAACATTAGGCTATGGGAATAGAATAGCGATCAAGGGTTTTTCAGCAAAGTTAAAAGCGGGTTCCTTGGTCGCAATAACAGGTGATAACGGTGCTGGAAAATCAACATTGCTCAAAGCCATCGCCGGATTGATTAAACCTCTTAAAGGAAAAATTACAAAACCCAAAAAAAGCCGCATTGCTTATCTTGCTCAGCAATGTGATATAGACCAAACATTTCCAATTGATGTGAAAACACTTGTAAAAACAGGACTATGGTCTTTTTGTGGATTATGGAAAAACCAGCGCCCTTATGATTCTAAGATTCAGAATGCGCTTGAAATGGTTGGGCTCACAGAACTTGCCACCCATTCGCTTGAAACATTATCAGGTGGGCAATTACAACGCGCCCTTTTTGCACGTATCATTGTACAAGATGCCGATATTATCTTGCTTGACGAACCTTTCAATGGTATCGATCGCAATACCCAAAAAGACCTTCTTGCACTGATCACGTACTGGCAACAGCAAGGGCGCACAGTTCTCACAGCACTCCATGACCCTCTCGTCGTGCAAGAATTTTTTCCTCAAATGATTCAAATTAATCAACAAAATGCCTTTTATGGAGAAACAACACAGTTTCTCGACAACACCATTGACTACATTATGCCCCCTCTCATCTCCAACTCTTTGTGTATTAGTGCACGAAAGCACCTCTCTCCTATTAATGATTCTCTCTTTCTTAGGTTATAAGACGTGTACGCATTTTTTCTTGCCCCCTTTGTTGATTTCCACTTTATGCAAAACGCCCTTATCGGCTCTATTCTCCTCTCTATTAGCGCTTGTCCTGTTGGTGTATTTTTGATGCTCCGTGGAATGAGTTTGACAGGAGATGCTATCTCTCATGCCATTCTTCCTGGTGTTGCAACTGCTTTTTTCATTTGCGGCTTTTCCCTCATATCTATGACACTTGGTGGTATTTTCGCTGGCATTATCGTTGCTTTAGCAACCGTTTTAATTTCACGAAATAGCTTTCAGAAAGAAGATGCATCTATGACCGTCTTTTATCTTATTGCACTCGCAGCAGGTGTCATTATTATCTCACTGAAAGATTCAACCATTGAACTGCTTCATCTCTTATTCGGATCGGTTCTTGCAATTGATACACAAGCTCTTTGGTTGATCACCATCATAATGCTGATCACACTCTGCAGCCTTTTTATTTTCTGGCGTGCGCTCGTCTTAGAAAGCTTTGACCCCCTCTTTTTTAAATCACTCTCTCCATTGAGTAAATATATCCATATTTCATTGCTAGGACTTGTCGTGTTGAATCTGGTTGGGGGCTTTCAATCACTAGGAACATTACTTTCCGTTGGCATTATGATGATTCCAGCGATTACAGCCCGTTTTTGGTTTTCACGCTTAGGCCCTATTTGCGTGCTTTCCACTCTTTTTGGAATCATTTCTAGTGTATGTGGTCTTCTACTTTCTTTTCATCTCTCACTTCCCTCTGGCCCTGCTATCATCATTGCCGCAGGATTTATTTACCTTATTTCCTGCTTTATCAGTCCACGAGGCTTTATTGTAACATGGTTTCCCCACCTCTTTTATACTTCCTCACTTTAAGGAAAAACTATGCCTAAGTTTACTCAAAAATTTGTTCTGCTTGGTGTTTTATTGTTTGCCCTTTCTCCCTTTTCTGCTTCTGCACACAATAAAATAAAAGTTGTTGCAAGCTTTTCTATTCTTGCAGATCTCGTAAAAAATGTAGGAGGCGACAATATCTCTATGACCACTTTTGTAGGACCCAATGCAAATACCCACACTTATGAACCTACTCCTCATGATGCTCAAGCTCTTAGAAACGCTCAGATTATTTTTATCAATGGACTTCATTTAGAGGGGTTCATTGACCGCCTCATTACAGCAAGCGGTACAAAAGCACTTCTTGTCGAGGTTAGCGCTAACATTCCCCCCCTCAAAATGAAAAATCAAGAACATGATGCCCATCACCACCATCACAGCATTATTGATCCACACGCTTGGCAAACAATTCCCAATGTCGAAATCTATGTGAATAATATCGCTGCTGCTTTTTGTAAAATTGATCCACAATCTTGTAGGCGCTACAATAAAAATGCCGAAATCTACATCAAAAAGCTTAAAATGGCACAAGATACCCTAAAAACAAAAATTGCTACCATCCCTAAAGATAAACGTATCATTATCACATCTCATGATGCTTTTGGCTATTTTGCCAAAGAATATGGTTTCACTATCCTTGCACCCCAAAGCGCTTCAACAGAAGCTGAAGCAACCGCAGCTGATGTTGCTGAACTTATCAAACAAATTAAAGCGAATAAGGCAGCAGCATTGTTCGTTGAAAATATCTCTAATCCCCGTCTCATCAAACAAATTTCAAAAGAAACAAGTTTAAAAATTGGTGGAACCCTTTATTCTGATGCATTATCAAATGAAAATGGCCCTGCCGCAACGTATCTCGATATGATGAAGCATAATGTGAATACCATCATTGATGCCATCACAAAATATTAAAAAATCTTTTTATAAAAAAAAGTTCATAAAAACATAGGTCTATTATGTTAATAATGATACGAAATAAAGTTAATTTTACAGAAAAAATCTATATTCTATAGATGTTCAGAGAGATAAAGTCATAAGTGGATTTATTTCCTCATGGTGCCCAAACTGCGAGTATTATTATGTTATTTTACAACGTTTCTTTTGCAATAATTCTCAATACTTGAAATAATTCATAAGAAACATTTTAAGTCTTTTCTTAATAGTTTTTTATCCACACAGATCTCCCTGCTTGTAACAGCCAAGCAAATGATTGTGAGTGATTCAACATCGAACAGATTTGGAATGAGGAAATCTTACGATATTCGAGGCTCTCATTTAACATATAAAACAGTGAATTATCATTATAAATTAATCTATTGTCATTAAGTAGAACGTACCTATTCTTGTACAAGCTATTTAGAACACTGTCCTATTTTTATAGAAAAAATGGATTTTTATATCACCGATAAAAGCTAAGATATGGGGAATCTGACGCCACCACTTGTAAATAATTTTTCTCTCTATTTTTCTTACGCATTCTTTATAAGATATATAAATTATCTCATCAGAAAATAGATGATAAGAGGCTGTTTTTATGAATAAAACACTTTTCTACATCCGCAAAAACATGGTTAATAAATTATTATCCGTATTAATTCCAATGAAAAGAACTTTATTATGTTTAAAAAATAATATTCTTCTTACAGACCGTAAAAAGATAGAATTTCTTCATATGCGTGCTTCGACATTCTCAGCGTCATGAGACAATGAATCATGACAAAAACTTTTAATTTTTCTCATCTCATCAGTTACACTCTGATTTTGTGAATGTAATCGAGAAAGCCAAAACACAACATTATCATGATGATGCATAAAAGAAAGTCTTGTCATATCAATTAATGTTTACTTATTCCTTGTGCGCTTTCCAGTGTTTTTGTTAAAGGTATGAAAATCTTGATGAGCGACAGTAAAACTTAGTTTTTGACCATAATCGTGTGTCAAGCGTTCTTTTATTTCAATCGTAAAAATGATATTATTCCAACGCGTTAAAACATGGCAACCTGTTCCGATCGGCTTGATAAGCTCAATTTGTGTGTGAAAGACAGGTCCTTTATCTGGGTGTTCGCCCAATAAGATTATTTCAGGTCTGAAAGCTAAAAGATCAGTTTCTTGGCTATAAGAAAATGAATGCCCTAAGTGTTGTTCTAGGACATGACGATCAAGAAAATTCATAGGAGGAGAACCAATAAAATCAGCAACAAATGTGGTTGCTGGCGTATCGTAAATTTCCATTGGTGTTCCAATTTGCTCGATAGCTCCTTTATTCAAAACGACTATTCTATCAGCTAATGTCATGGCTTCTAGTTGATCATGGGTAACATAGAGGCTGGTTGTTCCTAATGAACGCTGTAGCGTTTTTATCTCAATACACATTTGTGCCCGTAATTTTGCATCAAGATTTGAAAGAGGTTCATCAAAGAGAAAAACCCGTGGTTGACGTACAATCACACGTCCCATTGCAACACGCTGGCGTTGTCCCCCTGATAATTGTCGTGGTTTACGATCAAGAAATGGTTCTATCTCCAAAAGCTTTGCAGCATGAGCGATGCGTTTTTTTATTTCTTCTTTAGGCGTTTTACGATTTTTAAGACCATATTCTAGGTTTCCACGAACTGTCATATGGGGATAAAGGGCATAATTTTGAAAAACCATAGCAATATCACGATCCGCTGGTTCACGATCATTGATACGTTCATTATCAATACACAGTTCACCTGAGGTGACTTGTTCAAGTCCTGCAATAATACGTAACAGAGTTGATTTTCCGCATCCTGAAGGACCAACAAGAACAAGAAGTTCTTTATCAGCAACAGTTAAGTTTAAGTCATCAATGACCAGAATGCCGTTGTCATACCGTTTTTTTATATTTGATAACTGGATTATGGCCACAATTACTTCTCCGTTTCAATAAGGCCTTTGATAAAAAGCCGCTGCATGAAGATAACAACAAGAACAGGTGGTACCATGGCAATAACCGATACTGCCATGAGGATATTCCATTGAGGATCATGTTGTAGTGATTCGACAATAAGCTGTTTTAAAATAATAAGGATCGTTTGATGATTTTGATCCGTTGTGATAATAAGAGGCCAGAGATATTGTATCCATCCATAAATGAACATAATGATAAATAAAGCAGCGATATTGCTTTTGCTGAGAGGAAGGAGAATATCCTTAAAAAATTTAAATGGTCCTGCACCATCAACACGTGCTGCCTCTAAGAGTTCATCAGGAACAGTCAAAAAAAACTGACGAAATAAAAATGTAGCGGTTGCGGATGCAATAAGTGGGATAATCATTCCACTATAGGTGTCGATCATACCCAATTTCGCGACAACCTCATAGGTTGGAAGAATACGAACTTCAACAGGCAGCATCAATGTAACAAAAATAAGAACAAAAGCAGTTTTTCGGAAGGGAAAACGCATGTAGACAATGGCATAAGCAGACAAAAGTGAAATAATAATTTTTCCAATGCTAATCCCTAGAGCCATAATGAGTGAATTCATTAAGAGTGGCCAGAGGTTAGGGAGACCCAGCTGTGCAAGGCCATCACCAAAAATTATTTTATAGTTTTCCAGAGCATATTTCCCAGGTAAAAGAGGAAGTGTTCCCGCATTAAATGCTGCTGAACTATGGGTTGATGCAATGATAGCAACATACACTGGAAAGCAAATAATGATAATGCCAACAATGAGAGTGATATGAGTTAGAAATTTCAGAACAGGGCGATTTTCAACCATAATTTTCAGCCATAATTTGTTTCCTAATATTGTACACGACGCTCAATCCAGCGAAACTGGATAAAGGTTAAGACAATAACCATCAACATCAATATTGTTGATTGTGCTGCTGATGTACCGATTATTTGATTTCTAAAGCCATCGTCATATACTTTATAGACGAGAGTGCTGGTTGCACGCGCAGGACCTCCAGAAGTTGTGTTATCAATAATGCCAAAGGTGTCAAACATAACATAATTGATATTGACGATAAGAAGGAAAAATGTTGTTGGTGAAATTTGCGGAAAAACAACAGTCCAAAATCGTTTAAAGGGACCAGCACCATCAATGGCTGCTGCTTCTATTTGAGAACGGGGAACGGACTGAAGACCTGTAAGAAAAAAGAGAAAATTATAAGAAATTTGTTTCCAGCTAGCTGCAATGACAATCAGAAACATCGCTTGAGTGCCATTAATACGATAATTCCATAGAACCCCTATTTTCTCGAGAAGAAAAGGAATAATCCCAATAGTAGGATGAAAGATAAACAACCATAATATACCTGCCAATACTGGAGCAACAGCATAGGGCCAGAGCAAAAACATTGTATAAGCCTTTTTGGCCCGAATGACACGATCAACACAGACAGCCAAAAGAAGTGATATTGTCATTGAAGCAACAGTAACTGAAATGGAAAATACTGCTGTTATAAGAAGGGATTGCAGATAAGTAGGATCAGAAAGAACGGTTAGATAATTTTCAAAACCAATAAAGGTCGTTGTAAAACCAAAAGGGTCTTCACGCTCAAAAGATGATTTTATGGCTTGAGCAGCAGGCCAAAAGAAAAACAAAAAAGTCACAAGAAGCTGAGGAAAAAGTAGTCCGTAAGAAAGGAGACTATTTTTAAAATATGCATGTTTTTCTTGCATTCGCAGGGCTCTTTAAGTGTAGAGACTCTAAAAAAATAAACAAAAAGGACTCAACTGCTTTTGTTGAGTCTTTAATGTTTAACAAAAAAACGAGATCAATGATTGGATTTTTCAAATTCACGCAACAGTTTATTTCCACGTTCAACGGTCTCATCTAAACCATCTTTCGGTGTTTTTGAACCACTAAGAACAGCTTCCAACTCCTGATCAAGAATGGTACGAATTTGTGGTAAATTACCAAATCTTATCCCTTTCGAGTTAACTGTCGGTGGATTAAGATTGATCTGTTTGATAGCAATATCAGCCCCTGGCGTTTTTTCATAGAAATGTTGTTTTTTGCTCAATTCATAAGTTGCTTTTGTGGTTGGAAGATAACCTGTTTTTTGATGCCATTTTGCTTGGTTTTCTATTTTTGAAAGAAACTTAAGAAAAGCAGCTGCTCCAGCATATTCTTTTGGGGTATGCCCCTTAAATGCCCAAATAGAAGCTCCCCCAATAACTGAATTTTGCGGCGCTCCTTCTGCATCCTTATAATACGGTAGCATACCAACGCCCACATTAAACTGAGCTTCAGAAACAATTCCAGCATGTGATCCTGAAGATTGCATAAAAATTGCACAGTTTTGTGCCATAAACATTGGTGTTGAATCTAATGCGCCTGCAGGACCACCATAGCGGAAAATACCTTGATCAGACCACCTTTTCAGGTCTGTCCACATACGCACTTGTAAAGGTCCATTAAATGTAAGTTCTGAATCAAGCCCTTTAAAGCCATTTTCCTTCGTTCCAAAAGGAACATTATGCAACGCTGAAAAATTTTCTATTCCAATCCATTGAGCTGCATAAGCCATTGTAAAACCACACGTTGCCGCTTTAGCCTCAAGAATTTTTTTAGAAAAATCTTCTACATCTTGCCATGTTTTAGGAGGCTGTTCTGGATCAAGTCCTGCTTTTTTAAAGATATCTTTGTTGTAATAAAGGATTGGTGTTGAAATATTGAAAGGCATAGAGATTATATGCCCCTGTTCATCGGAGTAATAGCCGCTAATAGCAGGAAAATAATCTGTAGGATCGAATTCTTGTTTTGTATCAGCCATAAGTTGATAAAATGGATAGATCGCGCCTTTTGCTGCCATCATAGTTCCAGTACCAACGTCATAAATTTGGGCAAGAACGGGCTGTTTCTTTCCACGAAACGCTGCAATAAGTGCGACCAAACCCTCTTCATACTCGCCGCGAAATGAAGGCACAACTTTATACTCAGATTGGCTTGCATTAAAATCGTTAATGAGACTTTCAGTTTGCTTTCCTAATTCACCACTCATAGAATGCCAAAAGCTGATTTTTGTCTGCGCAAAACTTGCTGTTATTCCAGCTGTGGACATTATGATAGCAACCGTAGCCGCTATGAAAAGATAAAAACGACTCATGGTTCACCCTTTCTGAAGTGATGGAATACAAACTACCCCTGAATTTATAGTATTACACATGAACATGCTATGACAGTTTTATTTCAGAAATACACCCTCTCATTTAAACAGGAACCACCAAAAGGTCAAATGAATTTGTGTAGATTTATTCGTTTTCTTTTATAAGCTTTCTTATGGTTTAAAGAGATACGCGTTTGTAACGAGCTGAAAAAAGTGAGATGACCTAAACAAGCACGGGAATAGGTAAAAAGATATAGATCGTAAATGTCATTTAATGATAATGACTTTGTAATATCTATAATACCTGGATTTACTTTTTTCAAAAAAGAATTGTTTATTCTTTTGTTATTTGTCTTACAATTTTCGGCTTATAACCTTAACACGATGTTGCTGCTGAATTTAATGAAGAGACACATAGAATTTTTCTTAAAATTAAGAAAATCATTTTGAAGCGCTTAATAGTCTCCTTCCCCGCAATGGGATCACGCCTTTTATGCAAAACAAAATGATATATTGTATGACCAATTTCCATGCCGTTAAAAAATCTTTTAATACATCTACATTTCATGATAGCCCCTATAAAACAAGCCATAAAACCTCTCCGCTAAAGTATATAAGACTTTTTGTACGTCATCATTTTTATACTTTATAAAAGTGCAAAACGATACCATCATACGATGCCCCTCATCCTTCAATAAGCCTTGCTTTTAAGAGAGTTTAAATGAATATTTTATTTTTTCTCAATAGCTTTTTATCCACACATCAATTCCGCTCGTAATATGCAAATGAATGATTTTGCTTGATTCATTGTAAAAAATTTGAAGTGAGAAAATCTTTTGATATTAAGAGCTCTCAACTCAATATAAAAAGTATTGAGTGATCATTAAAAATCAACGTGTTATTATTGCGCAAAAGAAAACACTTCCTACTTTTTTCCATGAGGCTAGCTTTATGAAGGGACAGTGATTTTGTAGAAGTATATTTTTTTACCTTTGTGCACGCAATTGCAATGCAAGATCCGGTTGATCTGTCGTAATGTAATGTACAGGCATATTAAGCCAATGTGATAACCGAACTTTTCCGTTGATTGTCCATACCCCTACAGTAAAACCAGCTTCAAGCGCTGCTTCAATAAAATCCTGTGAGGCAATGGAACCATCTAAACTTAAATCAGAATACCCCAATTGTTTCCATTCAGAAAAATGGCGATACATATCACCTTCAAAATTATCAACGCATGGACCAGATGGTATGCCTGCTTCAATAAAAGGACGAAGGACCAAAGGATCAAAACTAATGGCAGAAACCCGTTCTGATAAATTTCTACTTTTTATGAGTGCAAGCGCTTTTTGGGATAATATTGTTTCACGCTCCACTTCACCACATGTTTTGATTTCAAGATGCAAACCAACATTGGTTGGTGCTAAAAGATCAAGCACTTCTTCTAATAAAGGGGGGGCTTCTCGACTGCCTTTCACGCAAAATTGTCTGCGTGTTTCATTATCAATGTCATGAATATACCCCTTTTTGCCAACCAATTGATCTAAACCGAAATCGTGAAAAACAACCACTTCACCGCTTTTCAGTAAATGAACGTCACATTCAACTTCATCAACACCTAACGCTATAGCATTATTAAATGCCGAAAGGGTATTTTCAGGATAAAGATGAGCTCCACCACGGTGTGCAACAATTTTTTTCTCAGACATGCAAGATTCCACACTTCTCAATTTTAAACGATATTGACGTACAGATTGCCAGATACCGGCTTATATCATATGAAAATACACAATCATTTTTAAATGATTTTTTCTACACTTTTCGAATATAAAATCCTCAATCATATTTTATTCTTAAAAAGACTTACCCTTCATCTTTAATTATTCCCATTCAATAGTACTAGGAGGCTTTGAGGTTACATCATATACAACACGATTAATCCCTCTAACTTCGTTAATAATACGTGCTGCCGTCTTACTTAAAAACGCCATATCATAGGGATAAAAATCAGCAGTCATTCCATCAACAGATGTGACGGCACGAAGAGCACAAACAAATTCATAAGTGCGACCATCGCCCATCACACCAACAGTTTGAACAGGAAGAAGAACAGCAAAAGCTTGCCAAATTTCGTCATAAAGACCGGCTTTACGGATTTCCTCAAGATAAATAGCATCTGCTTCACGTAAAATTTCTAATTTTTCACGGGTCACAGCCCCTGGACAGCGAATTGCAAGACCAGGTCCTGGAAAAGGATGGCGACCAATAAACTGCTCGGGTAACCCTAACTCTCGCCCTAGCAAGCGAACCTCATCCTTAAAGAGCTCACGCAACGGTTCTACAAGTTTCATATTCATCTGTTCTGGTAACCCCCCCACATTATGATGGCTTTTAATGGTTACCGATTCACCAATAGCAGAGACACTCTCAATAACATCTGGATAAAGTGTTCCTTGTGCTAAAAACTCTGCACCTCCTATTTTTTTCGTTTCTTCTTCAAAAACTTCAATAAAAAGGCGACCAATCGTTTTGCGCTTTTTTTCTGGATCTGTCTCACCTTCTAAAGCATTAAGAAATATATCGGCAGCATTAACGTGAATAAGCTCTATATTATAATGATCACGAAAAAGCGTTATAACTTCTTCTGCTTCATTTTTGCGCATCAGCCCATGGTCTACCAAAATGCATGTCAGTTGATTTCCTATAGCTTCATGAAGGAGCACCGCTACAACAGATGAATCCACCCCCCCTGAAAGACCACAAATCACACGACTTTCCCCAACTTTTTGTCGTATCGTAGCAATTGCCTGCTCACGATAAGAAGCCATTGACCAACTACCTTTAATAGCAGAAATTTTATGAATAAAATTTTGTAAAAGTTTTGTACCATCTGGTGTATGGATAACTTCAGGATGAAACTGTACCGCATAAAAACGTCTTTTCTCATCAGAAATAGCCGCATAAGGAGCTCCTTTTGAGGTTCCTATGACACGAAAACCTTCTGGTAAAGCTGCCACACGATCACCATGGCTCATCCATACTTGATAATGAGAACCTTTTTCCCACACTCCATCAAAAAGGGCACTTTTTTCTTGCACTTCCAAAAAAGCACGACCAAATTCACGCTCATGTCCAGCTTCAACCTTTCCTCCAAGCTGAACACACATGACCTGCTCCCCATAACAAATACCAAGAATCGGAATACCTGCCTCAAAAATTTCCATTGGAGCACGCGGCGACCCTTCATCAATAACGGAATAAGGACTTCCTGATAAAATAATAGCTTGAGGATTTATGCGGCGCACAGCTTCTGAAGCCAATTGAAAAGGCACAATTTCACAGTATACCCCCATTGCTCTCACCCGTCGTGCAATAAGTTGTGTAACTTGTGAGCCAAAGTCAATAATAAGAACAGCGTCTGAATGTGATATGTTCATAGAAAACCAATCAATAATTGTAAAAAGAGAATTCATGAGAGTTATGATTCAATCTCTCTCTTTTCACAAGCCTGTTTTCTTAAGAAAAAGATTATTCTGGTAAAATTTATGATAAAAAATGCAAAAATATGGATCAATGTTTTTTTTGCAACACAGATAAAAAGAAACCATCTGTTTGTGTGGTTGCAGGTGACAAAGTCAATCCATAATTTGAAAAGACTGGTTGCACAGAAGAAAAACTAAAATGTTTCTGCCAAAGTGCCTGCATATCTATTGGATAAAAATGAGAATGTTGTTGAAGGAAATGGGAAATTTGTTCCTCATTTTCATCTGCAAAAAGAGAACAGGTAATATAGACTAAGCGCCCATTAGGCTTAAGATACTCTATCGCCTCATTCAAAATAGTCCTCTGTTCTGTTTGGCGTTGTTTTACCTGTTCTAATGTTAAACGCCATTTCGCATCTGGACGACGACGCCATGTTCCTGTCCCACTACAGGGTGCATCTAACAAAACTCTATCCATCTGGCCTATTAGGGACTTCAGTTCTTCTTTTTGTGCTCGTGTTTGTACATTACGAACACCAGCGCGTCGAAGACGATCAAAAATAGGCGCTAGGCGTGCTTTATCAAAATCATAAGCATAAATTTGCCCACGATTGTTCATATCGGAAGCTAAAGCTAATGTTTTGCCACCAGCACCTGCACAATAATCTAATACCTGCATGCTTTCTTGCGCTTCCACAAGGTGAGCAACAATTTGAGATCCTAAATCCTGTATTTCAAAGTGCCCTTTTTGAAAAGCTGGTTCCACTTGAACATTGGGATGGCGATCAAATTTTTCAATCGGAGCAACTCTTAAGGCTTGCCGAAACCATGGCAAAGATTGAAGTTTGGTTTTTGCTAACTCTTTCAACACCTTTTCTGGTGTTGCCTTTAAGTTATTTACCCGTAAGTCTAAAGAAGGACGCGTTGCTAACGCAGCTGCTTCAGTGATCCAATTATCACCAAATAAAGGACAAAGATGTGCTTGACACCATTGAGGAATATCACCACGAATATAGCCTGGTGCATCCACTAATTGCCGCCTTTGCCACGATTTGCGCTGTTTATCCTCTAATAACTGCGGAGCAAACCGGTCGCCTTCTAACGCATTGTCAATTTGCTCCAACGTCATTTTTCCAGTATCTAACAAGGTAGCAAAAACAATATCCCGAATATCATCACTCTCCATACGCCATTGTAAAGAATATCGTCGTCTTAGAACATCATAAACGATTGTACCAATGGCTGCACGATCACCTGCTCCAGCAAAGCGATGAGAAAGCCCCCAGTCCTTTAAAGCTTCTCCTACGGGGCGATGCCTCATTTCTATCTCTTTGAGAACATCTATTGCTGCTTGCAAACGCCCACCTAATCTCATTCATTTCTCCCATTAAAATAATAAAATTCTAAATCGTTTATATTATCTTCTTATTGCCAACGAAATCTGGTCAAAGCTCTCAAAAATTTACATTCACTTTTAAAATGATCTGAGCATATTTTCTATAAGATCCAATTGAGTGTATCTAGATTTTTCTTTTCATTTTTTGCCCATTGGCTTTTTATCCTTCTAAAATACATAAAATCCTCTTACGCTAAAAGATACGCTGCCATCCATAAAAAACTTCTTTCCATCATGCATTACGAAAAAAACAAACTCTTTATTATTGCGTAAAATGAAATTTTCTCAACTTATATAAACAACAGGGAAAATCAAATATCTTCCATCTTGAAAATATTATCCCTCTGAAAAGCTTCTAACAAGATCAGACAAGCTCATCTTATTCTCAACCAAAAATTAACTTTTTAGAAAATGCTTGGAACCACTATTTGGCATGACCGTTTTTACTATACTGGCAACTGCCAGACAATTTAAAAGGAGAAAATAATGACTTATAATAATGGAAAAACAACTTCATCTAAAAGCCGTCATAATACAATGCCCTCAAACAATGGAAAGAAATCCGTCCAAAGTGATCCGACAAACACTCGCCAACGTGCGTCAAAGACAGGACGCAAGACAACAAAAAGTTAATTCTAACTTTATATAATTTACTTCACACAAGTCTTAACAGAAAGAATTAGAGTTTTAGCCTCTAATTCTTTCCTTTTCTGGATTATGGTACCAAATTATAAACAGAAAAAAGGGCCGTCTCTCTTCCTTATTCTCGGAAGATGTCACATCTATGCAATAGTGACGCTAAGCACTTATTCCTTCAAACTGGACCCCGGTAATTTGGACTTTCCCGTGTGATCGAAACATCATGCGTATGACTTTCATGGAGTCCCGCATTGGTAATACGAACAAACGTTGCTTTTTTACGAAACTCTACGAGATCTTTTGCCCCAACATAGCCCATAGAAGCACGCAGTCCACCAGCAAGCTGATGGAGAACTGATGCTATAGAACCTTTATAGGCCACTTGCCCCTCCACACCTTCAGGAACCAACTTCAATTCATCACGGACATCATCTTGAAAATAGCGATCTGCTGATCCTCGTGCCATAGCACCAACAGATCCCATACCGCGATAGGCTTTAAAAGATCGACCTTGATAAAGATAAACTTCACCAGGACTTTCTTCTGTACCCGCTAAAAGAGAACCGATCATCGCCGCACAAGCTCCACCCGCTAAAGCTTTAGCAAAATCACCCGATGCTTTGATCCCACCATCTGCAATGATAGGAATACCCGCTTTTTCCGCAATTTCTGCAGCATTCATAATAGCTGCAAGTTGAGGAACACCAACACCAGCAACAATACGCGTTGTACAAATAGAGCCAGGACCAATACCAACTTTTACCGCATCTGCACCACTGTCAATCAATGCTTGCGTTGCTTGAGCAGTTGCGACATTCCCAGCAATAACGGCTGGAGAGCAAGCCATCTTTTTAATCCGTTCAACAGTTTCTAGCACACGCTGAGAATGTCCATGCGCTGTATCAATGACCAATACATCAACACCTGCATCAATGAGGCGTTCAGCACGTTCAATTCCATCATTCCCAACACTACTAGCCGCTGCAACACGCAAGCGTCCTTGAGAATCTTTAGCCGCATTTGGATTTAATTTTGCTTTTTCAATATCCTTAACTGTTATCAGGCCGACACAACGATTTTGTTCATCCACAACCAATAATTTTTCAATTCGGTGATGATGTAAAAGATATTTTGCTTCACTCAGTTGAACATTTTCACGCACTGTGATCAAATTTTCATGCGTCATTAATTCATAAATTTTTTGTTTTGGATCTGATGCAAAACGAACATCTCTATTGGTCAAAATGCCGACAAGTCGTCCCGCTGTCTCTCCTTTAACACTATTTTCAACAACCGGAATACCAGAAATGCTATGCAAGCGCATCAAAGCTTTCGCTTCTTCAAGTGTTGCATCAGGTCCAATTGTGACTGGATTAACAACCATACCAGATTCAAACTTTTTTACCTGGCGGACTTCTTCTGCCTGCTCTGCAAAAGACATATTACGATGTATAACCCCAAGACCACCAGCTTGAGCCATAGCAATTGCCAAACGCGATTCTGTTACCGTATCCATTGCAGCGGAAAGTAATGGCAAATTGAGCTTAATATCAGCTGCAATGCGTGTCGTAAGATCCACTTGACTAGGCATAACAAGAGAATGACCGGGCTGTAAAAGTACATCATCAAAAGTCAGTGCCAATGCCCCTGTTCCCGTTTCAACAATCTTTGCCATAGCAAAATTCCTTTTATAATAAAACACCGCACGAAGCTTTAAAATACAACTGCGGTTCTTATAGGGTAGATTGGCAAAAAATTATGCCATGCTAAAAACAAAATGAAAAGAAAAATAAATATTTTTTTTAAGTGTGGTTTATAAAAATTTACAATTGTGATTCAATCGGTAACCAACTTATTATTTTTGCAAATGCACGACGCCAAAAATTGCTTTCTGGCTCATAATCAATGCTATATTTTTTTTCATTTTCAATAAAATCCCAATAAACACGATTATTATCACCAAGACGAAGATGATAGCTCATTTCCCCCGTTGTTTCTTCACAAAACAACAAATCTAGCCTTGCTGTAATGGGGGCACATTCAAAAAGAATGCCCATTTCTGTATTGAGCGCTGCTGATCTGGGATCAAAGTTTAAAGAGCCAATAAAAGCTGTTTTACGATCAACTAAAAAAGCTTTGGCATGTAAACTTGCCTTACTCGATCGAAACAATCGTAACCCATGGGGGTTACCTTCCGCTTTTAATTCATAAAGCTTAACACCACTTTTTAACAGTGCCTTACGATACGGTACATAACCACCATGCACTAATGCTACATCGGTCGCAGCCAAAGAATTGGTAAGAATTTTGACATCAACACCTTTTGAAACCAAATTACTAAAATTCTGCGTACCAACCTTACCAGGGACAAAATAAGGTGATGTAATCTGAACCGTTTTTTGAGCATTTCCAATAACCTTTGAGAGCGCCTTCATAAGCCAATTGCTTGTTTTTTTACGCAATGCTTTTTCTGGAGGGTCAGAAAGAACAACAACTTTATCGGCTAAAAATAACCGCTTTCCTGTCTGAATAAAACAATCAAAATTAATGTGCTCTTTGACATAATCTAAATAAACTTTTGCAACCTTGGAATCCCGAAATTTTCGTAATTTATCCTTCCAATAGCTAAGATCACTTGCGCTTTTAGGAATAACCAAAGTATGAATTGGCAAAACAACAGCACTATTCCAAAAATCATCAAAGATACTTTCTACCTTTTTAACAGAGGGACCGATTAACATCAAATCTAAATCTCGAAAATGAGATTCTTCAGCAGCATCAAAATAAGAATCTGCAAGATTACGTCCTCCTACAAAAGCGACCCTGCCATCAACAATAAAAGCTTTATTATGCATTCTACGTGTCACAGTAATTGCCCGTAATATAATCTCTAAACCGCGGCGAAAACCACCTTTACGCGATCGCCCTGGATTAAACATTCTCACCTCAATATGAGGATGTTTATCGAGCGCAATATAAGCTGGATCACGTGCCTGAGCGTTAATATCATCTAAAAGAAGCCGTACCCGAACACCCCGATCAGCTGCCTCAACTATTTCACTTAGTAATAAACGCCCCGTTAAATCATCGTCCCAAATATAATACATCAGATCAAGGCTACGCCCAGCCTCTGCCGCACCTATTGCACGAACACAAAACGCATCCAAATTGCTGATGATAAGGGAAAGGGCATCTTTATTAACCCCCAGTCCATTTTCTTTCTCAGCTAATTGACTAACGATACGATCAAGCTTGGTTTCATCCTTCTGAATAGGCAACGCATAAGAAGATTGTCCCCTAGCACTTTTCACAAAACGCCCATAGGTGTAGATTGCCAACATAGACGCAATAAAAAAAAAGAGAATAAAACCAACAACAATCTGTAAAAGAGTCAAAGAGGATAAACTTTCTATTTTTAAGCTATCGCATCACCCGTGATACGAACCAGAATACTAATCATTTTATCTTAACCGTGTGGCAAATAAAATGCCACTTCTTGCTTAAGAGAGTATGAACTTAATATCCATGACGCAAAAATTTCAGCTGTAATATTTAAAAGCTTTAAAAAATATCTCTCGGCTTTAATAATATATATAAAATGAAACAAACGCTAAAATAGTCCAATAAAATTTATATTTGATTTAATTCTACAAAATCATCCCCAATAAATAAAATTCATAATAAATGATTGTCTTCTTTAAGTAGCCCCACTAACTTTATCAAAAGCCCTTCTAATTTTTTGAAAATCATACTTGTCATCAGAAGATGATTTGTTATAAATCTCACTTTCGTTCTTGATTTCTTATGGCTTTCAATTCTTCCATTTTTCTATAAAGTGTAGAGCGACCGATATGGAGGCGGCGCGCAATCTCACTCATATGCCCCTTATAATGTTTAATCGCTTTCTCGATAATATCATGTTCCATCTCTGCAAAAGTACGCACATGCCCATCAGTGTTCAAAAATTGTATTGATTCTTGTTCATTATCTTCTTGCATATTACCCTCAATGATATTTGGAACACTCATTAATGAATTTCCCATTAATTGGGGAAAATCTCGAACAGTTAATAACGGTCCCTCACTGAGTAAAATCGCACGAAATAAAAAATTTTCAAGTTCATTTCTATTGCCAGGCCAATCATACTGCATAAGCAAGGAAAGAGCTGATCCTGCTAAACCATGTACATGTGATCGCCCTGTCTCTGTTATGATGCGATCGATCAAACGTTGTGTGATCTCTGGAAAGTCATCCCTTAATTCTCGTAAAGCAGGGACGCTAATAGATAAATGAGAAAATTGTTCAAACAAACTATGCAAAAAAAAGTTCTCTTTAACCAAGTCCTTTAAACGCGATGTTGAAATAGCAATAATCCGAAAAGGAAAAAGTTCTCCTTTTGTATCCCTTTCCCTTTCTTTAAGATAATGAGCAAACCGCCTTTGCTGTATGGGCTCAAGTCGATCAATATCACAAAGGCAAAGTGTTCCTTTTTCAAGCGAAGAAACCAATGGGAGGAATTCTTTAAACCAATGCTGATTTTCTTCTTCTGGATCAGCAATCGCTGAACATTGAAAGCGAATAAAAATGCCCTCTGCCAATAAACCTTCATGATGAATAATCCGAGCTAAAGTCTCACGACCTGTTCCAACTTCACCCTCTATCAAAAGATTCTGTGAAGTCGTTGCTGCGGCTCTCGATTTCTCTAAAACAACCTGCATAGCTCTACTTTTTATGCAAAGGTCAGAAAACCGTAAATGCTTCTCTTTCTTTCGTCGAATATCTCGAACCTCATGCTCCAAGGCAGAAATCAGAGCAAGAATATCCAAAGTAACTCTTACGCGTAATAATGTTACTGGATGAATCCAATAATCAACAGCTCCAGCTGTTAAAGCTTTCTGGAGTAAATCCTGATTTTCTTGTTGTGCTATCACAACAATAGGAACAGAAACACCAGCAACTCTAATCATTTTAATCAAATCGCTCACACTCAAATCACTCATAACGACATCAAGGAGTGCAAGCACAATGTTTTTACGTCTGTGTAAAAGATCAATTGTACGGAGCCCATTTTCTGCTTCAATGACACGGTAACCAAAACCCCGGAGCATAGCAGAAAGCTCTATACGTCTTCCATAATCTTCACTCGCAACAAGAATGGGACCAACCATAATGTCAATAATCTCCTTTGAGACTACTCATGAGACTATTCAGCGGCTTAATGTAAAAATTGTTGTAAATCATAAGAAATATTTCACCTCTTGTGCTTCACTTGCACATTTCATCAAGCTGTTAATTAAATACAACATTAAGGCATTTTTTTCTATTTTTTTTGCTTTTTCATTGATTTTCATCAAATTTTTCATATTGACTCATGGCATAATTTAATAATTTTATAGGAAATAGAGAGCAAAATAATCTAAATAGAGTGAAATCAATGAAACATACCTATCATATTTTATGTCTTACAATCGCCGCTTTGCTATTAAGTGCCTGTAGCTTTTCGCAATATTATAGCCCCAATATGTCAACTGGAATTGATGGAAAATGGATTGATGAAAATGGTATTATTTCTTCTTTCCACAATGGTGTTTTTGAAACACGTGCAGCCGATACAGAAGAAAAACTATCAGAAGGGGCATATAATTATCTTGATGCTCAAAATATAGAAATTGAAATACGCTCTATTCTCCGTGGAACGATTTCGAGAGTCAATTGTACAATGTCATATGACGCCACACAACTTCTCTGCACCTCACATACAGGAGCTCAGTTTTTCCTTAAGCGGAAATCTTCAACAAAGTAAAAGTAAAGCTTCTCTTAAATTAAGAGCAGAGGGAGCATATACATCAAACAGGAGGTGATCATTTCTCCTCCTGAGAGGAAATCCTCTCTAAAATACGAAAAGAGACTGATATAGTCTCTATCTTTAGAATTTTCTAAACATTATAAAATGCGTAAAAATAATCATTTTTTCCACAAAATATCAGTAAAAGCCCCTTCACAATAAAATTGTGACTTTGTATCGTTCAATCTATTTTAGCCTAAAATAGCATTTTATCTGATAGGGAACTTTCATCTAAGCAGCACCAATGCGCAAAAGATCATGAAAATGAACAATTCCTATCGGTTTTTTATCTTCAACCACGAAAAATGCACCAATATGATGTTCATTAATAAAAGCCATTGCTGCACCAACAAGTGTATTTGGCTTTACAACTTTAGGCGCTTTGGTCATTACCTCATCAACATTAAATTTTGATAAATTAAAATGAATGTTCCGTGCAAGATCACCATCGGTCACAATTCCAATGAGTTCACCTTTTTGATTGACAACACCAACACAACCAAAATGTTTTTCTACCAAAACATTCATCGCTTCAGTCATAGCTGTTCCCTGCATAACCAAAGGAATACGATCACCTTCATGCATAATATCACACACGTATTTAAGGCTTGCACCAAGAGAACCACCAGGATGATATATTTTGAAATCGGTTGCGGTAAAACCACGCATTTCTAAAAGAGAAACAGCCAATGCATCTCCCATTGCCAATTGCATAATTGTTGAAGTTGTAGGCGCTAAACCATGAGGGCAAGCTTCTTCTATCTTTGGTAATAAGAGAACAATATCAGCTTGTCGTCCTAACACAGAGTGCTCACTTGATGTCATTGCAATAAGGGGGATACGAAAACGCACCGCATAACTCATAATGCCACTTAACTCTTGCGTTTCACCAGACCATGATAACGCAAGAATAACATCATCAGATCCAATCATACCAAGATCACCGTGATTAGCTTCTGCAGCGTGAACAAAAAAAGCAGGTGTTCCAGTTGAAGCTAAGGTTGCTGCAATTTTTGTCCCTATATGGCCACTTTTCCCAAGCCCGGTAATGACCACATGCCCACGGGCATTTCTAATGGTTTGAACAGCCGCGGCAAAAGAAAATGAAAGACTTCCAAGAAGAGCTGCTTCAAGAGCCTCAAGCCCTTGCTTTTCACTGGCGAGTGTTTTAAGCGCCGATGCAACAGCACCCTGCAAAGCCATATGAGGAAATGGTATTGTCATAATCAAATTCAATCAATAAAATCAAAGTGAGAGATCTACATCATTTTTCAACTGTAATGGTTTCCAGTAAATTTTTCAATGAGGCAGAAATATGGCTGTGCATATCAGCACGTGCCAAAGAAAATGCAACGTTAGCTTCAATAAAACCAGCTTTAGAACCGCAATCAAAAGTGCGCCCTTCTAATTGCAAACCCCAAAAATCCTGTTCGTTTGAAAGCCTTATCATCGCATCTGTTAGTTGAATTTCATTTCCTGCTCCTCGTTCTTGAGTGGAAAGAATATTAAAAATTTCTGGCTGCAAAATATAACGTCCATTGATGTACAAATTTGATGGTGCCGTTCCAAGCGCTGGTTTTTCTACCATTTTTGTGATTTCAAAACCATTTGCAATCTGTTTGCCCTTCCCCACAACACCATATTTATGGGTTTCTCTAGGATCGCATTCCTGAACTGCTATAATATTTCCGCCCCCCGTTTTTTCATAAAGGCTCATCATCTCAGAAAGACACCCCTTTTTCGCTTGTATCAACATATCAGGTAATAACAAAGCAAAAGGTTCGCCTGCAACTAATTCACGCGCGCACCAAAGCGCATGCCCTAACCCCAAAGGTTGCTGTTGCCGTGTGAAAGAAGTTGTCCCTGGCAATGGCTGTAAACGGTATAAATGCGCAAGGTCTTCTTTTTTTCCACATTCAGCAAGTGTTGTATATAATTCAACTTGCACATCAAAATAATCCTCAATGACTGCTTTGTTGCGTCCAGTCACAAAAATAAAATGCTCAATACCAGCCTCCCGAGCTTCATCCACAACATATTGAATAACTGGCTTATCAACAACTGTTAGCATTTCTTTAGGTATCGTTTTTGTCGCAGGAAGAAAACGCGTACCAAGACCTGCTACGGGAAATACTGCTTTCCGGATTTTACGCAAACTCACCCTCCTCAATGAATTCATATAACCTTGTCTATTTATCACATGTTTTTATGAAATAGTAAAAAAGATATCTTATTGTTTTGATTATCATTATAATGGGCAATCAAAAATGTAAAAGAGAATATGAAAATTTATTGAAAGGATTAAACGAATTATTTGTTGCAGTTTTTTCCTCTTCTTGATCATATTATCAATTAAACTAAATACAAAATAAAGTTATTGCACATCTAATAAATTGAATATTAATGGGGATTTCAAAATGCAAAAAACTAAATTGAAGACTTTCTTTTTTTTAGAGAAATCAATCAATCGGAGAACGCTTATCACTGGCTTTGTCGTTCTTTTGTCTGCTTTTTTAATGTTTTTTGCATCCTTTGCATATGCTGATAGTGGATTTAGATACTGGATTAAAGAGTTTAGAAAAACAGCTATTGCTCATAATATTACCCCCTCTACGTTTCATATGGCTTTTAAAGGCATTAATGCCATTGATCCAGAAGTTTTAAAAAGCGCCGCATACCAACCGGAATTTATTGCTCCCCCATGGAATTATTTTGATAATCGTGTCCATGATATTGCAATTGTGGAAGGACGGCGCCAAGCAAAAAAATGGAATAAATGGCTTCTTCAAATTGAAGAACGTTTTGGTGTTGACCGCAATATTCTGCTTGCTATTTGGTCTATGGAAAGCAATTACGGGAAAATTTTAACCAATAAAAGTGTCATGCGTGATACCATTCGCTCGCTTGCAACTCTCGCCTATGCTGATAAAAAACGTGCAAAATATGCACATACACAACTGATTGCTGCTATGAAAATCTTACAAAGTGGTGAAATTAAACGCTCTCAACTCACTGGATCTTGGGCCGGTGCATTGGGACATACCCAATTTATTCCAAGCAGTTATCTCGCCTATGCCGTTGATATGGATAAAGATGGACGGCGTGATATCTGGACCTCTGTTCCAGATGCTCTGGCTACTGCTGCTAATCTTCTCCACAAAAATGGCTGGCAACCTCACCTTATTTGGGGAGTAGAGGTAAAAGTTCCCCAGGGGAAAAATCTTCCTGAAGGCTGGTATTCCTTTGAACAATGGAAAAAATTAGGTGTAAAATACGCAAATGGGCATCCTCTTCCTCCATTAGCTGAACAAGCAATATTAAAATATCCAGATGGAGCCAAAGGACCTATATTCTTAGTCACAAAAAATTTCTTTGTTATAAAACGTTATAATAATGCAGATCGTTATGCTTTTTCTGTTGCCCTTCTTGCTGATCGTATTGCTGGACATCCTGGATTAGTGAATGATTGGCAAAGACCTTTTCAACCTCTTACCTTCCAAGAATGCAAAGAATTGCAATCTCGCTTAAGTGCACTGGGCTATTATAAAGAGAATGTTGATGGAAAAATCGGAACTGCCTCCCGCAAAGCAATTAAAGCTTTTCAGCTACATCACGGTTTAAAAGCAAATGGATATCCATCCTCTCAAGTGCTTTTTCTCCTTCGCAAACAATAATGGAGAGTTAAGGTTTTGTCTCTTTTTCGTCTGATATACTTGATGTTCTTGCTGTTTTCACTTTCTATTGTGGGGATTATACAGCCATCTCCAAGTAAAGCAACCAACTTCTTCAAATGGTTATCACAACAAAATAAACCGACACAACAACCACCGCAAATTATAGAACAAAAAATAAACAAGCCGCAAAAAAAGATCGTAACACAAAAAAACATACAAAAGCTGAAAAATGAGAATGCAAAGCGCATTCTTGTCATAGGGGATTTTACAGCTTCTGCTGTTGCCGATGCACTTAAAAAGTTTTTTGCAGATAATAGCGATATCGTTATCATGAACAACACAATGCCTGCTTCTGGCTTAGTTCGAACGAATTATTATTCTTGGCAAAGCAATATTTCTAAACTCATTGATCAAAATAATCCCGATGTCATTATCATGATGATCGGTGCAAATGACAATCAACCCATCATAGACTCTCATAGCATGATTAACACAGATCAATCAGAATGGATACGCATCTACAAACAACGAATTATCGAAATTGCTGAAAGTCTTCATGCCTCTGGAAAATCATGGATATGGATAGGTCAGCCTTCTTTTGGAAATGACCTTTTGACACAAAAAATGAAAATTTTTAACGCGCTCTATAAACAAGAAACAGAAACAGCGGGAGGATATTTTCTCGATATCTGGAGCGGTTTTATTGATAAAGAAGGAAACTTTTCTTTTTCAGGCTATGATATTCATGGGAAAATAGCCAAATTACGTACCAATAATGGCATTCATTTTACATCTGAAGGAAAGAAAAAACTTGCCTCTTATTTAGAAGAACCATTGAAAAATATTTTAAATTTTCATGCCTTTTCTCATGAACAGCCATACTTAACCGATCAAACTATGCAAAAATTTATACAAGAATCAGAAAAACAAGAACCAAGTAATATTATGCGTCAGCCTCCGATGAGCCTCGAGGATATGACACAACAAAATACCCACCTTTTAGGCAAAAGAAAATCAAGTTTTATAAAAAAATCATGGTTTCCACCAAATGGGCATCAAAAAGATCGCGCTGATAATTTTTCTTCCCCATAATGTTGATTTAAAATATAAAATCTTATTTCCCCCATAAACGAAAAGCGAATAAGATAAAAAATACTGCTCACAGAACCATAAATGAAGGGAAGATTTGCATAAATCGCAACTGCATCTTTCGAATAATATGAAAACGGCATGGTGTTAACCATACCGTTATCGTTTATAGTCCACGTTTGTTA
The DNA here is from genome assembly GCF_028618615.1 of Bartonella sp. AU15XJBT. Lineage (NCBI taxonomy): Bacteria > Pseudomonadati > Pseudomonadota > Alphaproteobacteria > Hyphomicrobiales > Bartonellaceae > Bartonella > Bartonella sp. AU15XJBT. The sequence goes on along the minus strand of NZ_JAQITG010000006.1, from coordinate 27,270 downwards.
ATCATTGCGTCTGGTAAAGGCATCCGTCCCCGAAAAGCTTTATACAGTTCCTCTGGATCACGGCTTCCCCCTGCAGAATAGATAAAACGCTTTAAAAGATCAGCAAGCTCTGAATTAAAGACATCACCTGTTTCTTCAAATGCTTGAAAAGCATCAGCATCAAGTACTTCCGACCACATATAAGAATAGTAACCAGCAGCATAACCATCCCCTGCAAACACATGCATAAAATGCGCAGGACGATGACGCATAATAATCGTATCAGGCATGTGCAACTTTTCTAATTCTTTATGTTCAAAAATTGTTGGATCAGTGACTGCTTCTCCTTGATGAAAAGCCATATCCACTAAAGCTGATGAGATAAATTCAACCGCAGAAAATCCAGCATTAAATGTCTGTGCCACCAAAACTTTATTGATCAATTCTTGTGGCATCGGATGCCCTGTTTTTGCATGTATAGCATAAGATTTTAATATCTCTGGTACGGTTAACCAGTGTTCATAAAGTTGAGAGGGAAGTTCAACAAAATCGCGTGCAACAGATGTTCCCGCTACAGAGGGCCATGTGACATCAGAAAGCAAACCATGCAATGCATGCCCAAATTCATGGAAAAGTGTACGTGCATCATCAAGTGATAAAAGTGCAACCTCCCCTTTAGAGGGTTTAGCAAAATTACAAATATTGTAGATAATCGGTTTTTGGCCGCCATTCAATTTATGCTGCGATTGCAATTGGCTCATCCATGCACCGGATCGTTTTGAAGAACGTGCAAAATAATCACCAATGAAATGCCCAAGTAAACTTCCATCAGATTTCTTTACTTCCCACAGACGTGCGTCAGGATGCCAAAGTGCAACAGCATTTTTTTCTTCAAAGGTAATGCCAAAAAGTTTTTCTGCTACCCCAAAAGCCGCTTTAATCATACGATCAAGTTGAAAATAATATTTAATTTCAGCGCTATCGAAAGAGAGTTTTTCAGTGCGGAGCTTTTCAGCATAATAACGCCAATCCCAAGCGGCTAAAGATTCATTGCTTCCTTGATTGTTGGCAAAATTTTGTAATTCAATTTGCTCAGTAGAAGCCTTTGCTCTTGCGCGCTCCCATATAGGCATAAGCAAATTCATAACGGAATCAACACTTTTAGCCATGGTATTATCGAGTTTCAAATCTGCGAAAGATTTATATCCCAATAATTTAGCCTGCTCATCTCGAAGCGCAACAATCTCTAAAATAATGGTTCGATTATCATTCTTGTTATTATTTTCACCACGTTTAGCCCAAGCTTGGAATGCAACCTCACGCAAATCACGACGATCAGAGAATTTTAAAAAAGGTTCAATAATCGAGCGTGCTAGTGTTAACGCATAGGCTTCTTCATTGCCTCTTTCACACGCAATTTCTTTCATTGAAGCAATAAGATCTTCCGGTAAACCAGATAAGTCTGTTTGTTTTAAAAATAGAATCCATTCAGCTTCATCGTTTAAGACATTCTGCCCAAAAGTAGCATTTAAAAAAGCAAGCCTTTCATTAATTTCCACAAGCCGTTTCTGAGCTTTATCGTCTAGTTTTGCACCATGACAAACGAACTTTTTCCACCATAATTCAAGAACGCGTGTTGTTTCACTCTCAAACATGCCCTGCTGCGACTGTTTATAAAGTACATCTATTTTTGCAAATATCCGCGCGTCCATCATCATTTTTGAAGAATAACGGGAAAGTTTTACAACGAATTCTTGTTCGAGCTGTTGAATCAACGCATTCGTATGAGCACTGGTGCGCAAGAAAAATATTGAACAGACACGATCCAGCGCTTTGCCACAAAGCTCAAAAGGTTGCAAAAAATTCTCAAGCGTTGGTGGTTCTTGCACCATCGCAATCGCCTCTAATTCTTCTTCGGCTTCTTGAAGGGCCTGTTCAAAAGCGGGTTTAAAATCTTCATCTCCTATAGAAGAAAAATCAGGAAGACCTGAAAATCCCTTCCAGTCCAGCACTACTGCTTTTGTCATAATACTTTATGTCTCCATTATAAATTTAAGCTGTAACAATTATCTTTACGACACAAATTGATAATATACTAAAACTATTTCGTGAGTTTCAAAACTAACTTTCAAAGCTCTCTTGAATAAAAAATTTTAAAATATCTTTAGCTTTATGAGATCAATAAAAATAAGAATTTCTACACTTATCAAACAAAATCTTTGATTTATAAAGATAAATTATCGTTTTTTATATTAAATGAGAAACTTGAATATCGTAAGATTCTCTGATTTTAAACCATATTATATAGAAGCAATAAAGATTATTCGCTCACACATCACAAATGAAATTGCCTATTGATAAAAACACTTGAAGAAAAACATAAAAACGCTTCTTATGAATTTTTAAAATGCAAGAGCTGTTATAGTATTGGGGGCTGGAAAATAGTATAATGATACCAGTGCGCACCTTTTATTTAAACGTAAAGATGGTAATCTTCTATGAATTTTATACCATTTACGCGTAACGTCATGAAATGGGCGTAACGTGTGCTCAGAGATATTTCTTTAAAACAAGCGTATGAATTCGTAACATAAGTGTATGCTGTTTTTTTAAAGAGTAACCCCATAAAGAACGTAAAAACCAAAATTTTGAAGAAAGGTATAATCTCTAATCTTTACAAAACATTGCTGTAGATTCTTTCAAAAATCGCAAAGCTGTACTAAAGAAATGACGGAAAAATGAGAACTGTTTTTTACATTTACGCCTTCATATTACCCCTAAATTAGGCTGTATTCTTACTTTCAGTGATTTCAGAAACTTGTTTATAACTTATAATCTATCCTTGACTTTAATTAAAATATTAATAATTGGAAATATAGTCGGAGAGGTTTTTTTCGGATCTTCCATAAACTTTTATTTTTTTATTTTTTATCTCGTCATCTTATCTAGATTTATAACGCTCCAACTTTTCAGGAGGTACTTTATCATGACTGAAATCAAAACGACCTTCGACTTCAAAAATTTTTCTCCTGAAGCTCTCGCTGAAAAATTAAAAAGTCAGCATTTTGCGGACTCTATTGATATCATCAATGACCTCGATATCATGGAGCGTGTAACTATTCTCAGTCTTCTGCCTCTTGAGTATGTTATCGAACTATTTGATAAACCAGAGCTTGAGCAACCTGTTGCTATTTTAGAACTTCTGCCCATAAATCGTGCTGTTGAAATTCTTGATGGCATGTCTGCAGATGCTGCTGCAGACGTCTTTCAAGAAATGGATAAAGAAACCCGCACGCGGCTTTATGCCTTGCTTAAACCCTTAACGCGCGCTGAACTTAAAAAACTCACCAGTTATCCTGATCATACAGCAGGGGCACTGATGACAACAGAATTTATAGTGGTTCCTTCAAACTGGACCATACAAAAAACTTTGGATCACATTCGTGAGGTAGAGCGAACACGAGAAACAGTTTATACCAGCTATGTAATTGACCCTAAAACAGGAACTCTTCTCAAAGCTGTTTCACTGCGTAACCTTATTCTTGCCTCACCTGATGAACAAATTCTTAATGTTCCTACCCATGACTCGCCCATTACAATATCGCCCTTCACGCATCATGAAGATATTGCGCGTCTTTTCCAGCGCCATGACCTTCTCTCGGTGCCCGTCGTTGATGAAAATAACCATGTCATTGGCATTGTAACCGTTGACGATGTGCTTGATACTATGGTCGATGAGATGAATGAAGACGCCTATAAATTTGGGGGTATGGAAGCGCTTGATAAGCCCTATATGCAAATCAAATTTCCTGAAATGATGAAAAAACGCGGCGGCTGGCTCGCTTTACTCTTTATCGGTGAAATGCTAACCGCAAGCGCTATGCAACATTTCGAAACTGAACTTGAAAAAGCGATTATTCTTACACTGTTTATTCCTCTCATTATGAGTTCAGGAGGAAATTCCGGTTCACAAGCTACATCCCTTATTATCCGCGCATTGGCTTTACGTGAACTCACGCTGAAAGACTGGTGGAAAGTTATCATTCGTGAAATTCCAACAGGACTATCCCTTGGTCTCTTACTCGGAATTATTGGCGTTACGCGCATTGCTCTTTGGCAAAAACTCGGTATCTATGACTATGGACAACATTGGATTGCTGTTTCAACAACTGTAGGCACCGCTTTAGTCGGCATCGTTACCTTCGGTTCTCTTTCTGGCTCTATGTTGCCCTTTATCCTTAAAGGTTTAAAATTTGATCCTGCAAGTGCTTCTGCTCCTTTTGTGGCAACTTTAGTAGATGTCATGGGTATTATAATCTATTTTTCTGTAGCTTCCCTTATTTTGTCAGGAACTCTTCTTTAAACATGTGATGTAAAAACAAACCCTTATGGAAAGATCTTGCCATGTTGTTTCAGATCTTTCCATAAGAGCACAAGCTCTATTATTTGTTTTCTAGCGCATCAGTTTATAAATAATACATCATTTTTATATTAAATCATACCGTAAAATTATCTCATCATAATCTTCTCATAAAATCATCTTCTTGCTTGTCATAGGTGGGATAGATGTGTGGATGGAAATTATATCAAGAAAGGAGTAAAATACTCCTTATGTCTTCTCTCAAATATACAAGCTGTCGCAATATGACAGCTGAGACAAGAATAATAATGGAGGTGATATAGGGTTTATACGCTTCACAAAGGCGTTGAGGGTATACCGTTCACGTGTATTAGAGCATTCATTGGCCCTATCATGCAATGGATATGTGATATTAAGGCATCTCTCTTTAAAAGAAGACAGAAATGTGCACAACAAATGTATTCTTTTTAGAGCGTTCTATTTGTAGGAGAGGTATAATTCTATAAAGTATGATAAACAAAAGTGTAGGCAATACACCAATCTCGATGATTTTAAATGTAATTCTTGAGAAGATCTTAAAGTCATAAAACCGAATTAAAAATAACAGCAAAGAGGGAAACTTTCTATACCTTCATATTCTTTATAAATCAGGCTGTGTTCGTATTTCATAAATAAATCAAATAGATATCATTTTTCCTCTCATCTGGCATACAAAAGTTAGAACTTCTTATAAAATTCTTAAATCTCAGTATTTATCTTAAATATGCGGTTGCATTAAATCTGGAGATGTTGATTGACAAACTCCAAAAGAAACGAAAGCTTTATTAGGAATAACAATGTTATAAAGCTGTCAATAGATTGGCTATAGATTGAGAGATATTCTAAATTTTTATCAATATTTTTGCAAAACAACAAAGATGACACAGCTTGCTTTACTTATTCCTACAAGCCGTTCATATAAATTTCTTGCGTCATATTGATAAAAATCCAGTTGACTATGATTTATGGACAATTCTTGGCTCGAGAATAGAACACACACGAACGATAAAGTTCTTTTACGAAACTCCAGCAATTAAGGCTTCATAGAACATTAAAGACTTGGATGAATCGTTTTGCCATAAAAATATGGTCTCTATCTTCCAAAATTATAAAAAAACATGTAAAAGGCTTTTTAATAGTCAGGCGAAGAATGTAAAGACTTTGCCTCAAATGAAATTTCATTAAACGAAAAGAAGAAAATTTATGCAATTGCGTAACATTGCCATCATTGCCCACGTTGACCATGGGAAAACAACGCTTGTAGACGGACTTCTCAAGCAATCAGGAAACTTCCGTGATAATCAGCGTACAAGCGAACGTATGATGGATTCAAACGATATTGAAAAAGAACGTGGAATTACAATTCTAGCGAAAGTAACATCTGTTGTTTGGAAAGAGACTCGAATTAATATTGTTGATACACCAGGACATGCTGATTTTGGTGGAGAAGTTGAACGTATTCTAAATATGGTTGATGGAGCCATCGTCCTTGTTGATGCAGCTGAAGGACCAATGCCACAAACAAAATTTGTCGTTGGGAAAGCATTAAAAGTGGGATTGCGCCCTATTGTTGCTATTAATAAAATCGACCGACCTGATGCACGCGTTGATGAAGTCATTAATGAGGTTTTTGACCTTTTTGCCGCTCTTGATGCAACCGACGAACAGCTTGATTTTCCTATTCTTTACGGCTCGGGGCGCGATGGATGGATGGCTGAAGCCCCTGAGGGACCAAAAGATCAGGGACTTAGTCCTTTATTTGATCTTGTAACGCGGCATGTTCCTTCTCCTAGTGTAGCAGAAGGACCATTCCGCATGATTGGGACTATTCTTGAAGCAGATCCGTTTTTGGGGCGAATTATTACAGGTCGTATTCATTCCGGCTCTCTAAAACCCAATCAAAATGTTAAGGTTCTTGGGCAAGATGGAAAACTTTTAGAAACTGGACGTATCTCAAAAATTTTAGCATTTCGTGGTCTAGAAAGGCAACCTATTGAAGAAGGAAGTGCTGGTGATATTGTTGCGATTGCAGGTCTACAAAAAGGTACCGTTGCGGATACTTTCTGTGATCCAGCTGTTAATGACCCCCTTACGGCTCAACCAATTGATCCTCCTACTGTTACGATGAGTTTTCTCGTCAATGATAGTCCCCTTGCAGGAACGGAAGGAGATAAAGTAACAAGCCGTGTCATTCGTGACCGTTTGTTAAAAGAAGCAGAAGGCAATGTCGCCCTTAAAATTGAAGAATCAGCCGATAAAGATTCTTTCTATGTTTCAGGACGAGGAGAATTACAGCTTGCGGTTCTCATTGAAAATATGCGCCGTGAAGGATTTGAGCTTAGTGTTTCACGCCCACGTGTTGTGATGCAAAAAGATGAAAATGGAATAACTCTCGAGCCCATTGAAGAAGTTGTTATCGATGTTGATGAAGAATATTCCGGTACTGTTGTACAAAAAATGTCTGAACGTAAAGGCGAAATGGTGGAATTGCGCCCTTCTGGAGGTAATCGTGTCCGCCTTGTTTTTTATGCGCCCACTCGAGGACTCATTGGTTATCAATCTGAACTTTTAACGGATACCCGTGGTACAGCAATTATGAATCGCCTTTTCCATGCTTATGAACCTTATAAAGGAGACATTGCTGGGCGTGTTAATGGTGTTATGATTTCAAATGACAACGGTGAATCTGTCGCTTATGCTCTTTTTAATCTTGAAGATCGCGGGCCTATGATCATTGATGCAGGTGTGAAAGTCTATCAAGGTATGATTATTGGCATCCACTCACGGGATAACGACTTAGAAGTCAATGTTTTAAAAGGAAAAAAACTCACCAATATGCGTGCGTCTGGAAAAGATGAAGCCGTAAAGTTAACGCCTCCCATTAAAATGACATTAGAACGTGCTCTATCGTGGATACAAGATGATGAACTTGTGGAGGTCACCCCTAAAAATATTCGTCTCCGCAAACTTTATCTTGATCCCAATGAACGTAAGCGTTTTGAAAAAACGCGTGCATCAATTTCAAGCTAATTTCATAATCTCTTTGGTAAAATATTTTATTGTAAGCCTTACTTTAATCCCAGAAAGGATGTCTCTATGAATATTAAGGAAATACCCGTAGGCAAAAACCCACCAGAAGATATTAATGTTATTGTGGAAGTCTCTCTTGGTGGTCAACCAATAAAATATGAGATGGATAAAAAGTCGGGCGCATTATTCGTTGACCGTTTTCTTCATACCTCAATGGTTTATCCTGGAAATTATGGTTTTGTTCCTCATACACTTTCAGATGATGGTGACCCTATTGATGTTCTTATCTGTAATACCCGTCCACTGATGCCTGGTTGTGTGATCAATGTTCGCCCTATTGGGGCTCTGATGATGGAAGATGATGGTGGTAAAGACGAAAAAATTATTGCCATTCCCACACCAAAATTAACAAAACGCTATATCAATATTCATGACTATACAGACCTGCCTGAGATTACACTCAAGCAAATTGAACATTTCTTCAAGCATTATAAAGATTTGGAACCTGGAAAATGGGCCAAAATTGAAGGGTGGCGTAATAAAAACTTTGCTCATGAATTAATTAAGCAAGCGGTTGAGCGCAACAAAGAAATATAATAATTTTAATAACATAAGGCCTATTTTTTAATAGGCTTTATTATTTATTTTTCTACGAGATACGATCTCTAAAGGATTGCCATATCTCCTTTAACTCTTCTAAATGTGTTGAAAAGTGAAGTTGTTTGTAGCGAGATGTTGCCCCACTTTTCAGAGAAATAGAAGAAGATGGAATTTTCCACTGCTTCGCAAAAAATTTAATGAGAGCTTTATTTGCTTTGCCATCTTCAGGAACAGCACGAAGGCGTGTAACCAGATATTGTTTCTCACCATCCCTACATTCAATCCCTATTATTTTGTCAACAGATGATTTGGGAATGAGGTATACAAACAAAATCAAACTACTTTTATCAACTTGATAAAACATATATTTGCCTCAAATCACATTTCTATAGATACATGCTTGCGTAAGCGCGCCACATAAAAGTACGAATAAAATAAATAATAATAAACACCACAATAGGCGAAATATCAATTGTTCCCAAATTTGGTAAAATCCGCCGGATAGGGTTTAAAATGGGATTTGTAAGGCGATATAAAAAGTTTCCTATCAAAATAACAAAGCGGTTGCGCGAATTTATGATATTAAAAACATAAAGCCAAGAAAAAATGACACTAGCAATTAAAATATCAATATAAATATTAAAAACCAAATCAATCGTTTGAAGCAATGCATAAACCATGCGTTATCTCTTTCAATCCAGGAAACAGAAAAGCGTATAAAAAGCCTTCGTTAAGATAAGTCTGTATATTGAATACAATATTTATACTCTAATATTCTGTGAATAAAAGACTAAATATTCCAACTTCTCCGCCTCTCCATTTAATGATGATGAAGCGAGAAGACAAATATCAAAATTAAAAATAGTGCAATGGAAAGAAAAGAAACAGAAAATAATCTGAAAACTTTAAAACCTCTTAATTATAAGATTAACCTTAAATCTCATCGTTTGAATGATCATATACGCAAAAACTAAAAACGGCCTTAAAAGGCCGTTTTTGTTTTTAAAATTATTTCTGCAAAGCAATCAAACGGTTAAGGGCATTACTAAAACCATCGAGCTGAACAAATAAATCATTCAAAGCTGGTTCACCTGCAGCCGCAATTGTCATCGCCAACTTTAATTGTTTTCCAGAACGTAAAGCTGCTACGTGATTTTTGTCAAAAGCAACTGGAACCATGCAACCTGCTGGTACACAAGTCCGAATACCGGTTTCAATAACAGCTTTTCCTTCATCAACTTGTAAACGGACAGGCTTAGAAACCAAAATGCCAAAAGGAACTGTTAAATTACCCGATACAACACCTTCAGTATTGAGAATAAGGCTCATAGCCACAATAACACGCCCCTGCTCATTTACTTCTTGACGGTGCATAAAACAAATTCTTTTCCCTTCTTGTAACCCACAGTTAATGGTCCACAAACCATAGGTTTCAGTTAAAGAAGAAGCGCCATTTGGCAATGTCGCTGCTGCCTCTTTCGGTGCAGAAGGCTTTGAACTTGTTGCAAATGCAACAGATGAAATACTCAAAAGAGTACAAACTATAAGTAAATTAAATAACTTTTTCATTTTATATTCCTGTTCTTTACATAAAAGAGAAACATGATTATCATTTATAAATAATATACATCATATAAAGCATCTTAATAAAAAAAGCTTTCTCATAGTCATATAGCTTTTATAATGACCTAAGGCTACCTCGAAATTCGTTGACAACTCTCATATAAACATGCTTTTTAAAAGAAACAACAATCAAAGGAAGGGTTTCTAGATCAATCCATTTCCATTGATCGAATTCCGCTTTATTGCCGTCTGGCGGTGGATTAATTGCAATTTCAGAAAGCTCTCCCGTAAACTGAAACGCAAACCATTTTTGCATTTGCCCACGATATTTGTTGCTTAATGCGCTTCCAACAAGTTCTTGTGGAAAATCATAGTGGAACCAATTTTGCGCTTCTTTAATCAACTTTATAGATCGAATACCCGTTTCTTCATAAAGTTCACGATATGCCGCATCTAATGGCTTTTCATCTTCATCAATCCCTCCTTGAGGAAGCTGCCAACGATGCGATATTTCAATATCCGCATGAGCAGGCGTCATTAAACGACGCCCGACCCAAACTTTACCTTCATGATTAAAGACAACAATCCCAACACATCTGCGATAAGGAAGAGTCTTCAAGTTAACATCTGCATCCATTATATTCCTCAAAAGCGCAAGCTATCGATATCATTTCTCACTTTAATATATCCTTATTGGGATCTGGTGGAAATGCTGCATTCGCCAGCTCACCCCGTAACAGTTTGTAAGCCTCATTCAATTGAATATCATCCTTAGGATCTTTCGGAACAAAAGCAGCTGAACCAGATCCTTTATTGTTTTCTCGTTTCCCTTTGATATGCCCTTTTAATGCGGACTCACCAACTTTTACATCATAACCCTTATATTTTTCAGGAAGTGGTTGCTCTACAATAATATCAGGTGTGATCCCTGTTCCTTGAATAGAAGTGCCAGACGGCGTATAATAAAGTGCTGTTGTTAAACGTAAGGCACCATCTTCGCCTAGAGGAATGATCGTTTGAACAGATCCTTTACCAAAAGATTGCGTCCCTAAAATTGTTGCACGACGATGATCTTGTAGGGCACCTGCAACAATTTCAGAAGCACTTGCCGAACCACCATTAATAAGGACAATGAGTGGTTTTCCATTGATGACATCACCTGGCTTCGCATCAAATCTCGTCACATCACTCTTTTTACGGCCACGCGTTGATACAATCTCACCTTTATTGAGAAAAGCACTCGAAACATTAACAGCTTGATCTAAAAGTCCACCAGGATTAAGCCGCAAATCAAGAACATAACCTTTTAGTTTATCTTCAGGAATTTTAGATTGGATATCTTTAATCGCTGCCAGAAGATTCCCTAATGTCTGCTCAGAAAACTGAATAACTCTTAAATATCCAATGTCGCCCTCAACCCGATATTTCACCGCTTTTACCTTGATAATATCACGAATAATTTTAACTTCAAATGGCTGATCAACGCCAGAACGAATAATTGTTAAAGTAATTGGTGTTCCAGGAGCCCCTCGCATTTTATTAACAGCTTCATTCAATGTTTGACCATTCGTTTGTACATCATCAATTTTTGAAATAAGATCTCCTGCTAGAATACCTGCTTTTGAAGCGGGGGTATCATCCATCGGTGAAACAACTTTAATTAAGTTTTTTTCCATAGTGACCTCAATACCAAGACCTCCGAATTCTCCTTTCGTAGAATCCCGCATATCTTTAGCTTCTTCAGCATTCAAATAAGATGAATGGGGGTCCAGTGATGTAAGCATGCCATTGATAGCATTTTCAATAAGCTTTTTATCATCTGGAACTGTGACGTATTGCTTACGCACGCGTTCAAAAACATCGCCAAATATGGCCAATTTTTTATAGGCGTTATCTTCATTATTTGCAGCAACAGACTGCACCATAATCATTGAACAGGCGCCGAGCAATACCCCAGCGACCAAAAGAATAACTTTACGAATCATTTTGGCTCCTTCTCATTTTTTCAGTCTGCCACCAAGGAGTTGGATTTACAGGCTTTCCCTGCTTTCTAAACTCAATGTAAAGCATTGGAGAAGCTTTTCCTATATCCAATGCAACACTATTTGCAATAAATTGCATCCCCATCATACCCAGAGGCTCACCTGAAAGAACAAACTGCCCCTGTTTTACATTAATTTTCGACATTCCAGTAAGAATGATATGATAACCATTTCCAACATTGAGAATGATTAACTGTCCGTAAGAACGAAATGGCCCAGCAAAAGCAACAAAAGCATCCGCAGGCGATATAACAACAGCCCCTGACTCTGTTTCTATCGTCTCACCAAAACGCGTAATCTGCGAATTCTTATGAGAATATCGGATTCTTTTTCCTGAAACAGGAAAAAGTAAAGAACCTTTTCGGCTTTCAAAATTGGATTGCTCTAACAATTGTAAACTTTTCCGTATCTGTATTGATGAATCAGAGTTAAGTTTTGACTGACGGTCAAGCTCTAAAATCAATTCTTCCAAAGACTGCGCTTTTTTAGCAAGAGCAATATTTTTTTGTTGCTGTTCTGTAAGTTCTTTTTCTGATTTTTTTTGTAGTTTGTTTTTTTTGTCTAATAAAAGCTCTAGACGTTTTCGCTGTTCTGCTTGACTTTGCAGTTTGGTCTTTAATGCCGTATATTCCATAGTAATGGAATTGCTTAAATTGGTCAACTCCTTGAGTTTCTCTGTTAAATCTCGTGTTTTCTCTTGCATCTGAGGAATGACAGCCCCTAATAAAACAGAACTGCGCATAGAAGCCAACACATCCTCTGGCTGTATCACAAGAGCTGGAGGTGGATTTAATCCCATACGTTCTAAAATTGCAAGAACTTCTGCAAATTCAGTGCGACGACTTTTTAAACTTTGATAGACTTGTACCCGCTTTTCTATCATTTTTTCAAGCTTTTCTTCCCTTTCTGCAATATCATCTGCGACTTTACGTTCTTCTTGAGCAGCTTTTATGAGTGCATCACTCAAAACACGTTGATCTTTTTTTAAATTCTCAACTTGACGCGTAAGAAAAACAACACGCTCACGCGAAAGTGAAATATTTTGACGAATTTCTCCCAATTCTTTATGTACTTCTGTACTCCTCATTGTATCTTCCGCATGCGATGCAGAAAAGCAAAAAAACATACTCAAGAGCAGGATGACAAATATCACGCATTCCCCATATAAATATCGCATCTTTCTATGAAGAAGCTTTTTCATTTGCAAAAACCATAACACCTCATCGTATACACGAGAGATGCTTTAAACGGTGTCGGCTAAAACTATATTAATAAATATATAAATAAGTGATAAAAATTGAACAAAAATATTTAAAAACGATGATAGGGATGATGATTTGCAATGGTTACAGCACGGTAAAGTTGTTCTGTGAGAAGAATGCGTGCAATTTGATGTGGCCACGTCATAAAACCAAAAGATAAAAGAAAATCAGCACGATTCCTTATTTGTTCATTATGCCCATCAGGTCCCCCCAAAGCAATGATGACATCTCGAATGCCTTCATCACGATAACACCCTAATTTTTCAGCAAAAGCAGCTGAAGAAATCGACTCTCCACGCTCATCCAACACAATTAATCGACATTTTTCAGGTAAAAATTCAATAAGTTTTCTTCCCTCTTCCTCCATACGTTGACACGCTGTTTGAGCACGACTTTCTGGTATCTCTTGTAACTTTTTTAAATGAAATCCTACAGCTCCAGAACTTTTAGAAAAACGATCCAAATAATGCAGAACCAATTTTTGCTCTGCTCCACTTTTCATACGACCAACCGCAAAAATAGAAATTTGCATTTTAATGATCTCCGAAGAGAACCGATGTTGTATTGTTTAAATCTGGAGCCATCCATATTTTTTCTAAATTATAAAAAAGACGAATTTCCGGACGAAAAAGGTGAATGATAATATCACCTGTATCAATTAACACCCAATCACCTCCAGAAAGCCCTTCTACACGTGCAAGGCCTTGCCCACTGTCTTTCCAAATGCGTAACAAATGATCAGCAATAGAAGATACATGACGCTGGGAATTTGCTGAAGCTATGACCATATAATCAGCCAAAGATGACTTCCCTTGAATATCAATAGCAACAATATCTTCTGCTTTTGTATCTTCTAAACTCTTGAGAATAATTTCCAGACTCTCCTTAACAGAAAAAACTTCTTTTTCTGTTAAGGGCATCATATCGTAAGAGTGGTTTTGTACAACGTTTTTCAGATCAATATTCCTTTCTTATTGTTGTAGAATGTAAAAAAGCTTTCTCTAAAGAGAAGCAGAATCTTATAAATTGTTCAAGAAAAATTATTCTTCTTCAAACGAAGGTTTGTTGAAGATTGAAAAGATAAAGGTCCATGCAAATAAGTCCAAGCTGGTGGTTTTATAAAAGGTAATCGCTCACTTTCTCTCTCATCCAAACGAAACTGGTGATAAATGTGTGCCATAGGAGAAGAGAGAGCTGACTTATTGCCTAAAGGACGGTCAATAATTGCAATAGGAAGCATAGAGACAATATCACGCCATCGATACCAATGATGAATCGTTGTAAAACTATCTGCACCTATAATCCATACAAAATTTACGCCACTGTAATGATTCAGAATATGAAAAATCGTCTCGACTGATACTTTGCTCCCTATAGCCTGCTCAAAACCTGTTAAGCGAATTTTCGGATGATCAATAAGCTTAAAACTTAATTGCATCCTCTCCTCTAAAGGAAGCAACTGTGTACAATCCTTTAAAGGATTCCCTGGACTAACCATCCACCATAACTGATCAAGATGCAAACGACGAATAGCAATTTTTGCAACAAGAAGATGCCCCGCATGCGGCGGATTAAAGGAACCACCAAAAAGACCCACAACATTGGATCTTTCAACAGGTGGCATACGATTTTTCCATGGAAAAAATGGATTTTTCAAGCTCTAACCTGACCATTTCCTTTAACATGATATTGAAATGATGTCAGCTGTTCAACACCTATGGGACCACGTGCATGCATTTTTCCTGTTGCGATACCAATTTCCATTCCAAAACCAAACTCACCTCCATCAGCAAATTGTGTGGACGCATTGTGCAATAAAATAGCTGAATCCAAATGATTAAAAAAATTCTTCACCACTTCCATATCCTCAGCAATAATCGATTCCGTATGTCCTGATGAATAACGCTTAATATGAGAAATGGCTCCCTCAACCCCTTCAACCGTTTTAACAGAAAGAATAGCATCAAGATATTCATGTGACCAGTCTTCTTCAGAGGCTAATTTCACATCTGGCAGAAGAAATACAATATCTTCTGTGGCACGGATTTCACACCCCTTCTCCTGTAAAGCAGTCAAAACAGGAAGAAACTTTTTTAATGCCTCGTTGTCAATGAGAACTGTCTCAACAGCACCACATATCCCTGTCCGACGCAACTTCGCATTTAAAACAATATTGCGCGCCATATCCAAATCTGCTGATTTATCAATATAAATATGACAAAGTCCCTCTAAATGGGCAAAAATTGGAACACGTGCATCAGACTGAACGCGCGCAACAAGACTCTTTCCACCACGTGGCACGATCACATCAATCGCTCCATCCAATCCTTTGAGCATTTCCCCAACGGCAGCACGATCTGTCGTTGCAACCATTTGAATTGCATCTTTCGGTAAACCAGCGCGCTCCAAACCTTGTACTAATGCACGATGAAGAGCATGTGAAGAATGAAAACTATCCGAACCACCGCGCAAAATCGCGGCATTACCCGCTTTTAAACACAAAGCACTCGCATCAACTGTAACATTTGGGCGACTCTCATAAATAATACCAATCACACCAAGAGGTGTCCGTACACGACTTATATGAAGCCCATTGGGGCGTGTCCACGCACTCATGACCTGCCCAACCGGATCAGATAAACGAGCAACTTGGCGAACACTATCTATCATTGCACCCAAACGCAATTCATCTAATTTGAGCCGATCAACCATTGCGGCTTTCAAATTATTCTGAGCAGCCTTCTCTAAATCCAAACAATTCGCCCGTAAAATTTCATCTGAGTGAGCCTCTAGACTTAAAGCGATCATTTCCAACGCATTGTTCTTTTGCTCAGAAGAAGCAACAGCCAAAGCTGCAGCGCCAAAACGTGCTTTTTTTCCCATATCTTTCATTTGTTCTTCTAAAGTCATCGTATCATTCACTCTACCAAAACAATAAAACCAAAGTAACTTTTTTAAACAGAATTGGTCAAGCAGCGTAAAATCATATCATTACGATGCACCATAGCAGAGCGTGCCTCATACCCAAGAATAGATTCTATTTCTTCGCTTTTACGCCCTATAATGCGTACAGCTTCATCTTTGCCATAACTTACAAGTCCACGCGCAATCTCAACCCCATTTATATCAACAATAGCAACCGTATCCCCACGATGGAAATTTCCCTCAACAGCAATAACCCCTGCTGCTAATAATGATTTTCCTGATTCAAGAGCCTTAATGGCTCCTTGATCAATCGTCAAAATACCAGACGGATCTAAATGACCAGAAATCCATGTTTTCCAAGCACTAACAGATTTCTCACCGGCCGCAAAAAAACTCTTGCGTTCACCTTTGTCAATCGCCGCAAGGGGATTCATACGTTTGCCTGAAGTAATAATCATCGCCGTTCCAGCAGCATTCGCTATCTTTCCAGCATCAAGCTTGGTCTTCATTCCTCCCCGCGAAAACTCTGAAGCAGCAACATCTGCCATTTTTTCGATATCATGCGTAATGGACGCCACAAAAGGAATAAATTCAGCCGTCGGATCACAATGGGGAGACTTTGTATAAAGACCATCGATATCAGATAAGAGTATTAAAAGATCTGCGCCCATCATTGTTGCCACACGTGCAGCTAAACGATCATTATCACCATAACGAATTTCATTCGTCGCGACAGTATCATTCTCATTAATAACAGGCACTGCTCCAAAACGTAAAAGCACATTGATCGTCGCACGTGCATTGAGATAACGCCTTCGCTCTTCCGTATCAAATAAAGTGAGCAAAATTTGACCTGTTTTGAGCCCATGTTGTGCAAGCGCATCACCATAGGTTTTCGCTAATTCAATTTGTCCCAAAGCAGCACATGCCTGACTTTCTTCCAATTTCAAAGCTCCCTTAGGAAGCTGTAGCAATGTCCTTCCTAGCGCAATAGCGCCTGAAGACACCAATAATATTTCTACGCCTCCTTTGTGCAATTCAACAACATCATTAATCAAGCTTTTAAGCCATTCAACGCGTAAACCTGTCTGAGGATCAACCAAAAGTGCAGATCCAATCTTGACCACGATACGTTTATAGTGTGTGAGTTTTTGCAATCCAACAGCCATCTCAATCAATCCTGCTATCCCCACCCATCTCCTCTTTGCGTGACATCTCAATAATATGTGCACCAGCACGCAGTACATTTTCTAAACCTTCGCGACTAACAGCCGAAAACATCATAACAGGTTGATCCGTTTCTCTTTGCAAAGCTTCCTGCTTCATTTTACGCTCTTCAATCGTGAGCGTATCTATCTGGCTTAACGCGACAATTTCAGTTTTATCACTTAGATTATTTCCATAGGCCTCAAGTTCATGACGCACAATTTGATATGCTTTTGCAACATCTTCTTCTTGAGCAGAAATCAAATGAAGGAGGACCCGACAACGTTCCACATGTCCTAAAAAACGGTCTCCAATTCCCACCCCTTCATGGGCTCCTTCGATCAACCCCGGAATATCAGCCAAAACAAATTCACGACCATCAATTCGTACAACACCAAGATGAGGATGGAGAGTGGTAAAAGGATAATCTGCAACTTTTGGCTTTGCTGCCGTTACAGAAGCTAAAAAAGTTGATTTTCCGGCATTGGGTAAACCAATAAGCCCCGCATCAGCAATTAACTTCAAACGAAGCCATATAGCACGCTCTTCTCCAGCTAAACCTGGATTTGCGCGACGCGGTGCCCGATTTGTCGATGTTGTAAAATGAAGATTACCAAAACCGCCATTCCCTCCTTTCGCAAGGCGATAGCGCTGTCCCACTTGTGTTAAATCACAGATTAACGTTGTATTATCTTCTTCAAAAATTTGCGTCCCAACCGGAACTTTAAGGATGACATCATCACCCTTCTCACCCGTCATATTACGCCCCTTGCCATGCCCCCCTGTTTTTGCTTTAAAATGCTGTTGGTAGCGATAATCAATCAGCGTGTTAAGCCCATCAACAACAAGAGCCCAGACATCACCACCCCGTCCTCCATTCCCTCCATCTGGTCCCCCAAATTCTATGAATTTTTCACGGCGAAATGATACTGCTCCAGAACCTCCATTACCAGAACGAATATAAACTTTAGCTTGATCAAGAAATTTCATTGGAAGCACTCACTGAGGAATCACTTTCTCTACCTCTATAGGCAATACATTAATTTTACCAGTTTTTCATCATTGATAACAGAAAAACTGTCACTATTGCTGATAACTCTTTGAGAAAAAAGTCATCCCATTTAAATAGGTTAAGTAAAGTGAAGCCTTCTTAAAAGAAGGCGCTATTCTTGTATTTTTGTTTTTCCCTTAAATTCAAGTGCTAGAAGATAAAGCTCCACGGATTCTGATCGGCTTGCGGGTGGTTTAACATGATAGACTTTTTTAAAATGCTGTTTTAACATTGCGAGAAGAGTATTTTCTGCTCCTCCTTGAAAGGCCTTTGCTAAAAAATGTCCCCCAGGCTTCAAAACCGAAAGAGCAAAATCAGCTGCAACTTCACATAAATAAATCGTTCTTAAATGATCCGTCTGACGATGACCTGTTGTTGGCGCCGCCATATCAGAAAGAACCACATCGGGTTTTGTTCCTAGAGTTTCAATTAATTTCTGCGGTGCATCTGCATGTAAAAAATCCATTTCTAGCATCGCAACTCTAGGCAATGGATCAACATGCAAATAATCAATACCAACAACACTAGGTTTTTCATCACTTGATCCTACTATGCGCTCAGCTACCTGACACCATCCCCCCGGTGCTGCCCCTAGATCAATAACTTTTTGACCTTTTTTCAGAAACTTATAACGCTCATTAATTTCAATGAGTTTATAAGCCGCGCGCGAACGATAACCATCTACTTTTGATTGATGAACATAAGGATCATTCAAATGCCTCTCTAACCATCGCCGTGATGAAGCTTTAATGGTTCCAGTTTTCTTTTTTACGCGCTGATATAATTCATGTGACCCTGAACCTCCATAGCCACCCGTTGGGGTTTTGGTTGTTTTTTTCATCTGTATTCATTGTCTCCACATTTAATTCTTTAACGCTTGAAATCTCTGCTCTTTCTACGACGACACCACACACCATCGCGTAACATCAGCTCTATCAAAATTCCTTCCCTTAATCCACGATCAGCAACTCTTAAACGCTGACTTGGCCAAACTTCTCGAATAACATCTAAAATTGCACAACCAGCTAAAACTAAATCTGCCCTCTCTCGCCCAATAAAAGGATTTATGACACGTTTTTCTATATCCCATGACAATAAGCGTTTTGTCATAAGAGTAATATCTGCATCATCCATCCAAATGCCATCTACTTTCCTCCTATCATAACGCTCTAAATTAAGATACATCCCTGCTAAAGTCGTAACCGTACCGGAGGTTCCCAAAAGATGAAACTTCGATCCTTGCGCTAACTCTCCTAATTTATGACGATCTGAAAAATTATTTAACAACCCTCGCACATAACTTTTCATTTTTTCAAAATCATCTAAACTAATATTATTCCCTCCAAAACGTTCAGCAAGCGTAACAACACCAACAGGAAGAGAAGTCCAAGCAGTAATTTGTCCAGCTAAACGAAAAGAACGCTTTTGAGAAACATCAAGGAGCACAATTTCTGATGATCCTCCTCCAATATCAAAAAGCACAATTGCTTCAGTATTTGGTTCAACAAGTGTACTACATCCTGTAACAGCAAAACGTGCTTCTGTTTGCCGATCAACAATTTCTAATTCAAGACCTGTCTCATCCAAAACACGCTGAATAAAATGTCTACCGTTTTCTGCTGAACGGCAAGCTTCCGTTGCAATCAAACGATAACGCTTAATATGCCTTTGTTTTAGCTTTAAACGACAAATCTTTAACGCTTCAATCGCGCGATCCATAGCTTGTGTATTAAGAAAACCATTATTTATTAAACCTTCTCCCAATCGCACAATACGAGAAAAAGCATCAACAACACGAAAATATCCAGGTTTACTAGGAGATGCGATAAGAAGACGACAATTATTCGTTCCCAAATCAAGAGCCGCATAAAGAGGTGGAGATTTTACTTGAGAGAACCGTCTAAGAAAAGGCGCTTTGAGTTTTTTTGTTTTTTGAGCATCTATCATTGTCTGACTATAAAACTCAAAAGCTGTCTCCGATTGGATCAAAACCTGTTTCTGTTTACAATGTCTTTTTCTCTGTTGCCTCTTTATATCAACAAGGATAGAGCATGCCTCTGTTCGTGACAATGCAGAACGATTATTTCTATCATTCTCACACTGATCATACAATTGATTTGCTTTGCTATCGTATAATTCTCCTTGCTTTGACTCTTTTGAACCATAATTTAACGGGGTCATTTCTCTTATCCCTTGAGTGTTTCCCCCAATAAATAAACGCGAAAACTCTTCTGCTCATTCCTAAATAAAGCAACAATGCAGCATCAAATGATAAAATACAAGAAACCATTCCCTTTTTTCTTATCATCGAAATTTTCTACGCTAGTATCATTCAAATTTTGTATAATCTTTTGATGTTTCCGTGAAGTCATACTTTTCTTTATGAACTTAAAACTATAAATTAATCGTTTACGTTCACATCAATTTTGTAAATTATGCTATTTTTATATCATTCACACGAAGTATAGCTCTATTGTAACAAACCAGTACCTTCATACTC
This sequence comes from Bartonella sp. AU15XJBT, assembly GCF_028618615.1. Taxonomy (NCBI): domain Bacteria; kingdom Pseudomonadati; phylum Pseudomonadota; class Alphaproteobacteria; order Hyphomicrobiales; family Bartonellaceae; genus Bartonella; species Bartonella sp. AU15XJBT. Next base: position 6,713 of record NZ_JAQITG010000006.1, on the reverse strand, counting down.
TTTGCTAACGCTTAAGGTTGCAACAACCTATATATTGATAGAGTTTATAAGAAAAAAAAATTTTTTCAATCGCGTTATCCACAAACGAACCTCGTTTGTTATATGCAACAAAATGGCTTTGATTATGCTAGAATAAAAGCTTCATGGTCCTACAAAATATAATTACGATAGTCGTTATCTCGTGAATACAAAGAAAAATTATCATTCAAAAAATTCTCTAGGATTATAAATTTACTTGTTATTATAATATTTCAATTGAAAAATATTAATCTTTAATCAGACCGCTTTAAAAAGCCATATGAAACTTCGAAAAAATCCTAGCCTGCTCCTTATTAGTAAGGAAGCCATATTTCTATTTATTTAAAATTGAGTATTTCTAATCACTTTTTATTGCTAACAACTAACGCCATCACTCTTAAGATTTGTGGAACGCTCTAACCTAATTTTCTATTATATAAAGCACTCATTGTGGCTTTAACTTCATAAAACTCCCACTCTTTCGAATAAATCACCTCTCTATCATATTACATAAAACTTCTCACTTATTGCACCTTATAATTTACATTCAAAAATATAACACAACGATTTATGAAAAAATGTCTCTTGTTAAAAATACTCAATGAATTTCTAAGGGCGCAAAGAATTAAGCGCTGCGTTTAATCCTTTAAATGGCACAGTAAAAGAAAATACCTTTCCCTCTTTAAGTTTATAGGAAATACGTACTGTATTGTCCTGCTCTATTTGTTTAGTAAGAACCGGCCCTACTGGTGATTGTGCCAAACAAACCGTTTCATTACACTGCGTATAATGAATAAGAACAGGTTTTTTTACACCTTTCACAAACATTTGAATCGGAACATTTATATCAGAATTTGGTAATGTTCGAAAAAGAATCACTGCTTGACCATTTGTCGTAGAAACAAGAGACCAACTAAAAACGGTATTTCCTTCCTGATCATGAACAGTCTGTGTCACATTACATATACCTTGCTTAAGCTTTTGTTTTTCATCACAAATCAAAGTCCAGTCATAAAACTGCATAATAATTCGACGTGTTTCACCTGGTTCTCCTCTAGGTATCGATAAGTGCGGTGGATGCACTGTATAAATATTATTGTTCTCGTTAGCAAAGCTTTCGCTCTTGCCTATTAAGACAAGAGCAAACAGAACTTTTATTAACATACTTCTCTTTTTTACAATAGCAGCCATTTTTTCTATTATCATCTCAACCTCAGAGTAATTCCAGCACCTATCCCCCAGTGACCTCCAGCACTCGTAATAGATACATTCGACCGAATATTTCCATCTTCAGATGTATAACCAGCCCCAATAGCAAATGCGGATTGACTGCGCCACAAACCACTACCAAATGAAACACTTAAAGATCCTGGTATATCATAGTAACGTAAGTTGGATACCGCTAAACCAATCGCTGCTGCTTGTCTTGCTTCCTTGCGAACATCCTCAACAGCATAATTTAGCGTCTCAAACTTCATATCCGTATACGAATTAGCCTCATTAACGCCATCTTTTACAATATTAGAAACTTGTTTATCCGTATACTTTTTGGCATCTTCAAGAACCGTCTTCATCTGCTGTTCTGTGTAATCATGTAACTGACCTCCATTAACAGCTTCTTTCGAACCATTTTCAATCTTTCCATCCGCTACATTGTCTATTAACACTGGAGAACTGTCATCGCCACCAACCAACGTAACTTTGTTGGTCTTGTTACCATCAGCATCTTTATCATACTGAACAGAGCCCTCCGTAAATTTAGTTTCAATATCCTTGACCTGATCTGTAATCATCTGCTGGGTTTTCCAAAGCTGACCTCCATTAACTGCTTCTTTCGAATCTTCGTCTACTTTCCCATCCTCTACATTGATAATCTTACTAGGACTCTTAACCCCCTGATCATCAGCGTGAGACGCATCATAGCTCCCTTCCTTTTCATTCCAATTCAGACCATTCGAAGAAACATCCTTTTCAACTTCTTTTATACGATCGTTGATTGTGCTCATGCTGTCATTAACAACATCAAATGCTTCAGAAACACTCTTACGCTCTTCTTTATCACCTTTCGTACCATCTTCATTGAATGCTTGAACGTAGAATGTGGGGGCTTGCCAGTTCCCTTCCTTATCATAACCAGCTCCTCCACCAAAATAGGAGGCAAAGCTCTGTTGAAGAGTATAAATCTGACCACCATTAATTGCATCCGTTGAATCTTCTGATATCTTACCTTCCGCAAGGAACGTGATCTTGCTGTTGTCCTTTTTACCTTCTTCTCCATGTTGCGCTACAAACGCACCGGCATCATCACTCCACAACAACGCATTCTGCTCAATGTTGTCTGAAATCTCATTATGAAGATTCTTGAAAACCTTATTGATACCGGCAAACGCAGCTGCAATGCTATCATAATCCTCCTCTTCAAAGCTGCCATCTTCTTGGAAAGTCATTATCTTGAAACCTGGAAGGCTCCATTCTCCATCAACATACTTAGCATCACCACCAAAATACGTCGCTAGAGACTGATTCAGATCATAAATCTGTCCACCATTAACCGCATCACTCGAGCCCGATGCTATAGAACCATCCGCAAGTGATGTGATCTTGCTGGCTGTCTTCTCACCGTCCTTTTCTCCATGCTTGGCTACAAAGGCACCTGTAGTCTTGTCCCACAACAAGGCATCGCCTTGCACAGATTCTGTGATGTTCGTGACTTTTTCATTAAAGTCTTTAACAATGTTCTGAACATTCTTATCAATTCCTGCAAACGCTTCCGCTACATTATGATGTTCCTGTGGATCACCTTCCGTACCATCTGCATTGTAGGTTTTAAGCGTGAACGTTGGTTCGCTCCATTCGTCATCTTCATACTTCATTTCACCACCAAAATACTTGGCTAGCGTCTGATTCAAAGAATAAATCTGTCCACCATTAACCGCATCACTCGAGCCCGATGCTATAGAGCCATCCGCAAGTGAGGTGATCTTGCTGGCTGTCTTCTCACCGTCCTTTTCTCCATGCTTGGCTACAAAGGCACCTGTAGTCTTGTCCAGTTCAAAGAATCCTGAGAAACACTTTCAGAAACATCCTTAATACGCTGGTTTACATTCTTGACACTAGTATCAAGCCCTTCAAAAGCTGTACCAACATCTTTAAATTCGCCCTCTTCTACCTTACCCTCTGTAGAAATCTTAGATAATTTATAAGTGGGATCAGTAAACGTGCCATCGCTAAATTTTGCATCACCACCCAAAAATTTAGCAACATCCTGAGAGATTGCATCAATCTGATTACCATTGATAACATCATGAGAATCTTTGGCAATCTTACCATCGGCAACATTATGTAATGCAACTTGACCTTTACTTGGGTCTCCAAAAGTCACACTATCTTTGTTAACTTTACGAGCTGATCTTGTAAATCCGCGGACGTCATCTGAAGCTTCTTCCTCATCATAATCATAGAAAACTGCAGCTGAACGCACCTCTTTAATTTCATCAGAAAGTTTCGTTACATTTTTATCAAGCTGACCCTTGTTAACTGCCTCATCGTCCTGTTCTGCCTCCTTCACGCCAGAAAGAGTGCGACTCTTACTGTCTTTATCGGCAATAGTGATTGCAGCACCATCTTTTTCGCCACCAATTTTGATAACCTTTGTTTCGGCATCTTGCTTAACAAGGCTATCGCTTACTACATTAGTAATATCATTTTTAATATTCGTGAATGAGCTGCTAACATCAGCAAAGGCATCTGCTACATTATCATAACTCTTCTCTTCACTAGGAGTGCCATCTGAATTAATGGTTTTAAGTTTGAAACTTGGCGCTGCCCATTCTCCCTTATCATTATATCCAGCACCACCGCCAAAATATGAAGCAACCGTCTTATTCAATGAATAAATCTGTCCACCCGTAACCGCATCCGTTGAGTGTTCAGAAATCTCTCCATTTTGAAGAGAGGTAATCTTGCTGTTTGTCTTTTCACCATCTTTTTCTCCATGCTGCGCTACAAACGCTTTTGCACTATCACTCCACAATAGTGCATTCTGCTTAATATTTTCAGTAACCTCCGTATTGCTTTGAGTAACCTCTTTTTGAAGATTCTCAAAAGACGTACCTACTCCCGCAAAGGCTGAAACTATATCATCATAGCTGCTCTCTTCAACAGCACTGCCATCTTCTTTAACTGTCTTAACTTTGAAGCTTGGGGCTACCCATTTGCCACTCTCATAGCTAGCTTCTCCTCCTAAAGACTTTGCAACACTGCTCCCTAGTGTATAAAGCTGTCCACCCGTAACCGCATCACTCGAGCCTGATGCTATAGAACCATCCGCAACATTATGGAGACCCACAGCTGTAGAATCCTTACCTTTACCCAAAGTCACACTTGTATAATTAATGCCGCCATTTTCTCCATCTTTTTTATCATAATGAACAACGGCTGATTCATCAGATTGAAGATTATCAGAAAGATCTTTTAAACTTTTATCAAGCTGACCTTTATTAACAGCTTCATTATCATTCTCTGCTTTCTTTACACCAGAAAGAGTCCGATCTTCTTTATTCTTGTTGGCTATATTGATTTCACCCCCACCTGTTTCTGCTCCAACAGTAATACGATTAGTTTTGTCTTCTTGCTTCACAAGGCTATCACTTATCATAGTGCTAATCTCATCATGAATACTCTTGAAAGAAGATCCAACACCAGATAAAGCATCTGCTACATTGTTATAGGACTCCTCACCAATATCGCCATCAGAGCCGATTTGCTTAACTTTGAAGCTAGGATCTGTCCATTGGCCATCCTTATATTCAGCTCCACCGCCAAAATAGGTCGCAAGCGTATTGCTCATTGAATAAAGCTGACCACCTGTAATAGCATCTGTCGAATCCTTAGAAACATCACCATCTAAAAGAAATGTAATCTTGCTGTTTTCTTGGGTTGCTACAGCTCTGCCTTCTTCTTGCTTCTTTTCATGACGCGCTACAAAAGCATTGGCTTCATCATTCCACAATAAGGAATCATGCGCAACGCCCTCTGAGACTTCCTTAATACGATCGTTCACAATCTGGATATTATCATCAAGTCCTTTAAAGGCCAAACCAACATCCTCATAGGTTTTGTCATCTACCTTACCATCTTTAGAAACTGTCGATAAGTCATACTTTGGTCCTTTAAAGCTTTCACCATCAAAGGATACAGTACCACCTAAAATCTTTGATAAATCATCTGTAATAGTATGAAGCTGTCCACCCGTAACCGCATCGCTCGAGCCTGATGCTATAGAACCAGCCGCAAGTGATGTGATCCTGCTGCTTGTTTTGCTTTCCTTATCCCCATGCAAGGCTACAAACGCTTTTTCACTTTCATTCCATAACAAGGCATCACCTTGGACTTCTTGCGTAATATTCGTTAGTTTTTCATTAAAATTTTTGATCTCATTCGTTAGATGAGTATTCACATTCTTGACACTCGTATCAAGACCAGCAAACGCACTACCAACATCGCTATATGACTTTTCTGTTGCCGTACCATCGTCAGTAATATTAGAAATATTATAAGTCGGAGCGGTAAAAACACCCTCTGTAAATGTTGCACTACCACCTAAATATGTCGCAGCCTTATCGCCTAATGAATGAAGCTGCGAACCATTTACTGCTTCATTTGAATCCTTGGCAATATTACCATTTCCAACATTACGCAAACTAACAGTGCCTTCCTTTGGATTTCCAAAAGTCACACTGGTTTGTTTCGCTTTACGCGCTGATCTCATAAGTGGATTGATCTCTTCTGAATCCTCTTCTGTATCGTAATCATAAAAAACCGCCACAGAACGAACATCTTCAATATCTTTAGAAAGTTTATCCACGTTCTCATCAAGCTGCGCTTTATTAACGGCTTCATTGTCCTTCGTTGCTGTTTTCACACCGGAAAGCGTTCTATCCCCTCTATCCTTATCCGAAATACTGATACTCGTACCTTCTTTTTCGCCACCAATCTTGATCAGATTTGCCTTTTCATCAAACTTAACAAGGCTATCGCCTTTCACATTGGCAATTTCATTGGTAATCTCATTTTTTACATTTGTGAGGGAAGTGCCAACACCCGCTAAAGCTTCAGCTACATTTCCATAACTCTTCTCTTCAGAGTTGCCATCATCTTTGACTGTTGTAACCGTGAATTTTGGAGCATTCCATTCACCTGCGTCGTTATACCCAGCACCTCCACCGAAATACGTCGCAACTGTCTTATTCATGGAATAAAGCTGTGAGCCATTGACTGCATCGGTTGAACTTTCAGTAATATCTCCAGCATGCAGAAATGTAATCTTGCTGTTTTCTTGAGTTGCTACAGCTCTGCCTTTTTCTTCTTGCTTCTTTTCATGACGCGCTACAAAGGCATTGGCGTCATCATTCCACAATAAGGAATCATGCGCAACGCCCTCTGAGACTTCCTTAATACGATCATTCACAGTCTTGATATTCTTATCAAGTCCTTCAAAGGCTAAACCAACATTAGTAAAGGCAGTCGGTGAACTCACTCCATCTTTAGTAATACTGGATAAATTATAAATCGGTTTTTTAAAAGTGCCATTCTCAAATGATGCATCACCCCCTAAAAATTCTGCAATATTCTGAGAGATTGTATTAATTTGATCACCCGTGATCGCATCACCTGAACCCTTAGCAATCTCACCA
>NZ_JAQITG010000059.1:0-3862 GCF_028618615.1 Bartonella sp. AU15XJBT | reverse complement strand
GCTCCACCATTCTCAGATGCCGTTAAGGACCAATCATATATCGTTGACATCACAACCTCACGTCTTAATCCCAAACACAATACTCATATTAATCGGACGCGTCTCACTGACACCTGAACGAGCCCAAACAACATCACGCATCTGAAGATGAGAATGGGGAAAAGCAAGCCCATGATGCAACCGTATATCCTCTGCACCCACACCCAAACGTTCGGCAAGCTTTTCCCTTTGCTTCTCATTGAGCATATACCCCCAGATAATCATCATATTTCCATACCAATTCTCTTCCTCATTGGCATCATTCAAAACCGTAACCGAGTGACCTCCATGTTCATGTTTTCTCATAGCATCATGCTGTAATGTGCCTAGATAACGCCAACGGTCTATCTCACGATCATCGTCAACACCCCGCAAAAACACACCTCGCAAATCGGGAACATTAAACTTCGTCCAACTATCACTGCCACCCCATCTTGTTCTTATCGCTTCATAAAGTGCTGGATAATCACTACGCAAATAAGCCGCCCCATCACAGACTAACCAGCCTTCCGGTAAAACTTGCATCCCAAAAATCCCTATCTTGCCCGCAGGATCAATCGGTTTCATCGGCTCTTGTGATAAAGAAACCGGCGTAGGATTTAAAATATGCCAAGCATCATCCCGATAAACCAAACGATAAATGCACCCCTTTTGTATCTCACCTCCTAATAAAGCACTCATGCCTAATTCTGTCGCCTTATAAACCGGCTTTCCTCCTAACGCATTCAAAGCAATTGTTGTCGCTCCAACATTCTTACCTTTCGCTTTAAAACAAACCGATATCCCATTCTTATACGCTAAAAACTGAGATTGACTTTGAAGACGTATTCCACTGGTCTTTTGTTCTTGATTAACCGTAACAATCCCTTCAATCACACCCCCCGTATCCGATAAATATTCCCTCATCCGTTGCATCATCACACGCGCGCTGTTATTCACGCTGCTTGGACGCTGCCCCTCTGACCAATCAATCAAATCATCACAATAGCCATTCTCAGAGGTTCTCAAAGACCAATCATAAATCGTCGACATCTGACATCTCACGTTTTAATCGCAAACAGAACAGAAACATTCACTGGACGCGTCTCACCTTCACCAGAGCTTCTCAAATCAACCTCTTGATTTTCATCATGGCTATAGGGACTTGCAATATAGCTCCCTAAATTCTCACGCTCTATTCCCATAAAGTTTGCAAGTGCCCCCCCTCCAAACAATCCTAGACGGTACCCCAAAACAGCCGTCGTATTCCCATCCCAAAAGTCTTCATTGCTGGTAAAATGGGGAAAGGAAAGACTTTGCCCCTGATGTTGATGAGACTCCATTAAATCTGTTTGCACACTGGCAAAAGAACGCCCCTCATCGATATGACGACCGTCATCAACACCGCGTAAGAACATCCCCCGAAAATCGGGAACATTAAACGTTGTAACACTATTCCCTTCTCCCCAAACCGTCCCTATCGCAGAAAACAAATCACTATAATCAGTCCGCGAATAAGCCTTTCCATCACAGAGTAACCAACCTGTTGGAAAATCACGCATCGCAAACGTTCCGATAAAACCTGTAGGATAAAGACTGCTTTCTTCTTCTAAAGGGATAGAGGTTGGATTAACAAGATGCCAACCATCTCCATTATAGACTAATGTATAAATGCATCCCTGTTGGATTTCGCCGCCCGATAAAGGACCAATCCCTAAGGCGGTCGCTTTATAAACCGGCTTGCCCTCTAAAGCATTAAGCAAAACCGTGGTTGCTCCAATATTTTTATCCTTAGCCATAAAGCGTAAAACGATACCATTCTTGTATTCTAAAAATGCCGTTTGGCTTTCAAGACGTATTGTACTTATTCGTTGGACATGATCATTCGTCACAACCCCTTCAAGCGTTCCACCCACATCTAACAAGTATTCCTTGATACGCTGCATCATCACACGCGCGCTGTTATTCACGCTACTAGGGTGCTGTCCTTCGGACCAATCAATCAAATCATCTGCGCGCGTGTTATCCGCCGCTCTAAGCGACCAATCATAAATCGTTGACATCTCTCATGAATCCTAATTTCGATAAAACGGTCCGTAAAACGCCCGCATGAATTGCGTCATTAAAGGATTATCATCCGCATCACTCTCTTCTTCTTCTGAAGTCTCTTCTTGTGATGCTAATAACGCCCTCAAAACCTCTAACATGTTAGCTCTATTGCCAAAGCTCACCCTTGCTGTAGGGCTTACCCTATAAGGCTGTCCTCCATACATTTGTAACACACGGTTAACAAAATCACTTGCACGCATACCGCTGTTTCCACCATTCAAACCAACCGCATTGCTGCCAACAATTTGCGCCGCATTGGCATGGGGATTTTGTAAAAGACGCGCGGCTCCTCCTGCTCCTTGTTGATGGGCTAAATACAATTCCGCATCTGTAGGCGCCCTTCCCAACAAACGGCTTAAATGGTTGCGATTATCAAGGGTAAACCGCCCCATGGCATCGGCTGCCTGCATAGGGTCAAAACGGTCTTGCAAACCATATTGTTTGGCGGTGCTATCTATAAATTGATACAAACCACCCGCAGAAGAACGTGGATTCCTTGCATTGGGATTGCCGCCACTTTCAACTTGCGCAACACGGTATAAATAGCTTTCTGGCAAGCCATACCGCACCGCTGCTTGACGGATCGCTTGATCAACTGAAAGGTTAGAATGGGTCATCGATTAAACATCTTCCTCTACTTCCACGTACTTAGCATATTAAAGTGCCTTGCTAATTCTTTTCCTTGACCCCCAAACAAAGCAGCAAAATATTTTTTTACCCACTCTTTCGTAACATATCCCTTATGATGCGCTTTCACCATATCTTGAATGAGATCTACAATTTTCTCATTTGGAATTTCTGAACCACCCGTTAACAGCTTGACCACATCCTTTTCAATTCGTTGACGCTCTCTAAACGCCGCTTCCTTGAAAGGAATCCAAGAAACTTTCAACGCTGCTTTTCCTGTTTGAAAGGCTGCATCACGTTGACTTGTTGGAACACTAACATTATGCCTAAAAGAGATATCTTTATTTGCTATACTATTTGGTATTCTGTTGTAAAAATCAGCATAGTTGGCTTCTCTACCCACAACACTCTTAACAGCAGAAGCTTTATCGGCGCCATAAATCTTTGCAAACCTATCATACAGATCATCCGTATCAAAAATCTCCTTTGCCTTGGAGACTTTATCTCCTGTTTGCCCCATACCCTCTAAAAGTTCTCTCCTTGAGCCCTTTTTAAAGTATTCTTGTTGTGCTTCTGGTAATTCATCAAAAATTTTACTGAATTCATCCTTATTAATCGACTTACTAAGGATTTTTGAACCTTCATCCATGGCATCTACACGTGAACTGTATTGATGAAATAATCCACGCGCCTTCTTATATTCAGAAGATATATCATCCATAATCTCTAACAATTTTTTCTGGATACCAACTAAACTGCGTACTTTGCTGTTATCTCCTATGTTTCTCGCAGTATCTATCATATGACCAAGTCTATACTTCGTTTCATGAAGAACACCCATGTTGGGTTTTTCTTGAAGAAGATTAAACTTTTGAGAAGAAAATGGACTGACTTTATTGCCATCACTGATAAACTTCTCTAATCCCGCATCATAAGCTTGTTTGAAGTATGGACGTTCCATTAATTCATTAAGCGCGCCATAATATTTTTCTCCGATCGGCGTCTTCTTGGCTATATCATAGAGAGACTCTGTAGCTGCCTCTCTACTCGCAATAAGATCATCTTTTAAACCTGTAATATTTTGACGAGGAACAAAGTGTTCATCAGC
>NZ_JAQITG010000058.1:0-3922 GCF_028618615.1 Bartonella sp. AU15XJBT | reverse complement strand
ATCTCATCAAACCAGAGGATATGGAATATAAATTCCGTCATGATATCCATGCCAATGAGATTGTTTTACTTGCCTATTACATAGCAGCCATTAACATTGAATCGACTTATCATAGTCTTATGAAAGGTGAGTATATTCCTTTTAAGCATATTGGTTTGACAGATACGTTTCGGATGCTTGAAGAGAAAAACCTGCTACAGGAATTGTTTAAAGAAAACAGTGAATATTTAGAGCATCAAAAGAAACTGAATATTGAAGTTATCTTTGGCAACCCTCCTTATTCAGTAGGACAAAAAAGTGCTAATGATAATGCAAAGAATACCCCTTACCCGATATTAAATGACCGTATTGGTGAAACTTATGCGGCTCAATCTAAAGCAAGCCTTATGCGAAATCTTTATGATAGTTATATTCGTGCCATTCGCTGGGCTAGTGATCGTATTGATAATTCTGGGGTAATTGGCTTTGTTTCTGGTTCTGGTTATATAGAAAAGTCAACAATGGATGGATTACGAAAATCTTTAGCCAAAGAATTTACGAGTATTTATGTGCTTAATTTACGGGGAGATATTCGTAAAAATATGTTAAGCAGTGGAAGAGCTCAAGAAGGTGAGAATGTTTTTGGTAGTGGTAGTATGACTGGTATTGCGGTAACACTATTTATCAAAAATCCCAATGCTTTTGGACCTTGTAAAATTTACTATCATGATATTGGAAATAATCACACAAGAGAAAAAAAGCTTAAGACAATTAAGGATTTTGGAAGCATTGATGGCATTACACGGAGTAAACAAGGTTGGAAAATAATTACACCAGACAAGCATGGCGATTGGCTTGGTCAACGTGATGACAGTTTCAAAGAATTTTTAGCCATAGGTTATAAAAAAGGTCATGGTAAAAAGCTATTTGAAATCTTATCTTGTGGTATTGTCACTAGTCGTGATGCATGGGCATATAATTCAAGCCGTGAAGTTTTAGCAGAAAATATGAATAACATGATTGATTTCTACAATAGTGAAGTAGAACGCTATAACACCTATTTACATGACGACAATAAAACACGTGCAAAGGCTGTAGACAATTTTGTCACCACGGATGAAAGAAAAATCAGTTGGAGCCATAATGTTAAGCAAGAACTAGTAAGAGGAAAAGTTTTTGAACTTGAAGATACATCTATTATTCAAAGCCTATATCGTCCTTTTACGAAACAATGGCTCTATTATAATCGCACCTTCAATGAGAGAGTTTTACAAATGCCGAGGATATTTCCTATAGGGGAAATGATTGAAAATAGCGTCATTCAAATTACAGGCGTAGGAGCAAGGTGTGGTTTTTCTGTTTTGATGAGTAAGGATTTACCTAATTTAGATGCAATAGAAAAAGGTCAATGCTTTCCAAGATATATCTATAAAGACACTACGGTCTTAAAAGATAAAAACAAGAAACAATCACATTTATTCGCAAATGCTACAGAAAAAAGTAAAACAGCTGGTTTACAAAGGCGTGATGCTATTACTGATGAAGGTCTAGCCCATTTTAAAGCCGCTTATCCGAATGAGACCATAACAAAAGATGATCTATTCTATTATGTTTACGGTCTACTTCATTCGGAAGATTATCGCTCTCGTTATGCTCATAATTTATGCAAAGAATTGCCTCGTATCCCTTGTGTTAAAAGTGCTGGTGATTTTTGGAAATTTGTTAATGCAGGACGTGAATTAGGTCATTTGCACGTGAATTACGAAAGCATAGAGCCTTATCCAGTGACCTTTAAAAAGGGTAATCCAAAATTAACTGACATCTCTAATCCCGAAAAGTTTTATTACGTTACTGAAATGAAATTCGCAAAAGCAGGTAAAGAGAAAGGAAAATCCGAAAAGGATAAATCAACTGTTTTTTACAATAGCAATATTACCATAACAGATATCCCTCTTGCAGCTTATGAGTATATCGTCAATGGTAAACCTGCTCTTGAATGGGTTATGGGGCGTCAATGTGTTAAGACTGATAAAAAGAGTGGCATTGTCAATGATGCCAATCACTATGCTGTTGAAACCGTTGGCAACCCTGCCTACCCTCTAGAGTTGTTTCAAAAGGTTATTACCGTAAGTTTAGAAACAATGAAAATCGTTAAAAACTTACCAAAATTAGAAATAAGAGAAACTGAATAACTTATAAAGCATGCTCACATAATGGGTATGTTAATCTCACAAGGGGTATAGGGTCTTATAACAGTCTATACCCCCTTTATACATTGCTTACATACAATCTTTAAAAGGAGTGTTTATATGCGTTATTCTAAAAAGAAGAAACTTGCATTTTTAGATACTCTCATTTGGATTGCTTTAAGACTTTTAAGAAATCCATTCTTAAAGTGAATTAGATTTTTTTACATTGCCTTTAAAGGATTACACCGTAATCTAAAATGATAGCTTTGTTTAAAGAGAGTTATGTATATTCATTTTGCTTATAGGTTTTGTCTGTTTTTAAAACCCCCAAAACACCTACAAAACCCTCTTAAATATATATTAAAGATTGTATTTAAGGTTGTATTATTGATATAAGTTGTATCTTAAAAATACTAACATATTGATATATAATGTTTTTAATTTTACTCATTTGAAAAAATAATTATAGGGTCTAAAAAGGACTGACACAACTGACAAAAGCCTATTAAAAGGGATTTTTCTAATCTCTATAATTATCAATCTCTCTTTAGATGTTTTCATAACAGTCTATAAATCGCAATTATCCTATATCCTATTTATCGTTTCTCTTATGAAAATGAAAAATGATGCGGTGGCTATAAAGCAAATAACAGCTATAAGAATGCATAAAAATATTAAGCTGAAATATATTACAAAACCGCTTTCAAATTAGGTAACCTATTCTTTCTTCTTCTCCAAAAAAAAATTAACAATATCACCTTCATATTTATCAACTAATTGTATAACATCATCTAAAGTGTAAGTCTTCATGAATCTTCCACCGCGTACTCTTTAATTCTTTTGCAGAGAAATTCATAAAAATTACTTGCGTAATACTGGGGATCGTCAAGTGGAAACTTAAGATAGAGCGGGCACTCTCCATCCTGAAACTGAGTATAATCAAAGTAAAAGCTTTCACCAAAATCAGTTGTGCAGACAACAAGCTGTTTGGAGTTCATAAAGCCATCTCTTCTATCGAGCAAATTTCGGTAAACAATATCACCAGCAGGAATACCAGAACAGATTTCATAAATACTGAATATTTCTTCACCTCCTATTTCTCCTCCTCCATAATTTTTTAAAAAACTCTTGTAGGAAGAGCTAAATTGTAAATCGAGAGTGTTCTCTGCTGTTTTAATCCGTACATCATCAGGTGCATTATCTTTAGTCCCAAAATTAATAACATGACTATGCATATCAATATATTGTGCAACATCATCTAAAGTATAACTTTTCATAAATTTTTCTCCATAAGTCACAGCGTGTTTGTACTAATAATGAGTGTTTCTACTGATCAATATTTCTCTCTTATAGTCAATGGAATTGGGATTAAATTGATAAAAGCATAAGGGATATTTTCTTGATGGAGCTCTTGTCTCATCTGTGTCGGTAAAATCATCTCGCATGTACAATATATGATGTCATTAAAAGGGATGATTACTAAAGCTTAGAGAGCACCTTCTAGTGGCATGACTCCAATATTTGCAATAATTACTTTTTCTTTTTTCCTACTTAGAAATTTTTTTTGAAATCCAACAAATAACTTTTCTGATAAAATTTGTCTTTGGCTTCATATCAGCAACAAAATTTTTGCCTTGATAAAATGAGTAGAGAACCTCAGCGATAGGACTATCTTGTTCTTGTGTCATAGGATGTAACATAATAGGCCTACAATCGACTCCAATAGGAGCTCTTCCTGATGCCATTCTTTCCAA
>NZ_JAQITG010000057.1:0-3948 GCF_028618615.1 Bartonella sp. AU15XJBT | reverse complement strand
TTTTATTATGTTTACGGTCTACTTCATTCGGAAGATTATCGCTCTCGTTATGCTGATAATTTATGCAAAGAACTGCCTCGTATTCCTTGCGTAAAAACGGCTGATGATTTTTGGAAATTTGTAACAGCAGGGCGTGAGACTTAGTCATTTGCACGTGAATTATGAAGATGTGGAACCTTATCCAGTGACCTTTAAAAAAGGTAATCCAAAAGTTACAGAGATCTCTAATCCCGAAGAATTTTACTATGTTACAGAAATGAAGTTCGCAAAAGCAGCTAAAGAGAAAGGAAAATCTGAAAAGGATAAATCGACTGTTTTTTACAATAGCAATATCACAATAACAGATATTCCTCTTGAAGCTTATGAGTATATCGTCAATGGCAAACCCGCTCTTGAATGGGTTATGGGGCGTCAATGTGTTAAGACTGATAAAAAGAGTGGCATTGTTAATGATGCCAATCGCTATGCTGTTGAAACCGTTGGCAACCCTGCCTACCCTCTAGAGTTATTTCAAAGGGTTATTACCGTAAGTTTAGAAACAATGAAAATCGTAAAAAACTTACCAAAATTAGAAATAAGAGAAACTGAATAACTTATAAAGCATGCTCACATAATGGGCATGTTAATCTTATTAAAGCCGCTTATGTATTAGTTTAAATAAAAGTTTATTTTATCATCTGTTATGAGATAACTAAGATAGGAAAGAATTACGTTATCAGAAATCCTTTAATGAACTTTTGTAAACGTATCATCTTGTGAGTTGATTACCTATAATCTTAAAAGGAATAATTTATCATGCGTTATTCTAAAAAGAAATCATTTACACTTTTAAACACTGTCATTTTGATTGCTTTAAGACTTTAAGAAACCCTATCTTAAAGTGAATTAGATTTTTTTACATTGCCTTTAAAGGATTACACCGTAATCTAAAATGATAGCTTTGTTTAAAGAGAGTTATGTATATTCATTTTGCTTATAGGTTTTGTCTGTTTTTAAAACCCCCAAAACACCTACAAAACCCTCTTAAATATATATTAAAAATTGTATTTATGTGTTGTGTTTAATATAGGTTGTTTATTTAAAACATTAACATATTGAAATATAATAACTTTTATTTTTAATTTAAAAAATATATAAAGGGAGGGGTAAAAAGAACATCCAAAACCCCCAAAACCCCCTAAACTATAACCATAATGATCTTGATAGCATCTCTTATGAGTTACAAGCTATCTTTTGAAAAGCTTTAAAGGGTCATATGATTTTCATAAAACACGTTGTAATCAATTCTCTAAATCATAAGGTTATCATTCAAAAGAACTGATAAAATTCATAAAAAGGATTTTAATAACGTAATCAGTTTTTACTTTCATACGCTTTTCATAAGACACGCTTTAATCACTCACTTTTGTCGGTTCAATTTACTGACACATAACTGACAAGTTTTAATCAACTCACATCATTGATTATCTTTAAAGATTGTATTCTTGATATGGGTTGTGTTTTAAAGATATTAACATATTGAAAAATAATGTTTTTAATTTTACTCATTAAAAAAAATAATTATAGGGGTTAGAGTTAACTGACTAAACTGACAAAAATGACAAAAGTCTATTAAAAGGGATTTTGCTCATCTCTATAATTATTATTCTCTCTTTAGATATTTTCATAACAAGCAATAAATCACAATTATCATATATCCTATTTATCATTTCTCTTATGAAAATGAAAAATAATGCGGTGGCTATAAAGAAGATAACAGCTATAAAGCACGCGTGAAAAAAAGCAGGCTTTCATAATCACATGCAAATGAACACATTGGTTATAAGAGCGCGGCTTTATTAAGGTTGTTTCATTAGAGACCTTTATAAACAAAATTCACAAAAAAATTTAAATTCATTTAGTAAAAAAACAGATAGGTTATAAAGATAAAAATACGCATGATGAGAGCGTTTATAAATATTATAAATGTATAGATTCAGAAAATAATGCAATCGTTTCATAAAGCAAATAATATAGCGTTAAAAGCACATAATAAAAAAGATGCAATTAATAAGCATAAGATATTATCAATACACAACGTATTTAAAAAATAAGAAAAAAATATCAAAAAAGATAAAATATTATTTGACAATAAATACGTATTTTGTTATATAAATACTCAAGTGATGAAAAACACTTTAAACAGTAAGCGGACAGATTACGAAACAATCTTTCCAAAGCTTTTAAAACTGGCTATCTTTTATGCTTTAATTAGCATATATGATGATTTTGTCGGGTGTGCTTACGCCATAAAATACCCTTATGGGAAAAGCGTAACAACGGACTTACTGCCGTGTTTTTCAACACCCGGCAATCCTTATAGGATTGTCAATGAAAAACGTCTAATCAGTAAGGTTTTAATTATGACAAATATTTCAAAAAACACCCCCGTTAATAAGAAAAAAACATATCCAAAATATGAACTTACTAATGAAACCCGCGTTGTTAACGGCGTGACTTTACACCGCATTAAAGCTTTAAGAGATTTTGATGATGTTAAAGCGGGGGATCTAGGCGGTTTTATTAAAGATGAGAGTGATCTCTCTCATGATGGCAATTGCTGGGTATATGATGATGCTATGGTTATCCAAGCAAGCGTTTCCGAAAATGCAAAAATACGCAATAATGCCTGTGTTGTGAATTATGCGAGGGTTTATGGGAATGCCGTGATTAGTGATAAGGCATGGGTTTTGAGTAATAAAGCACATGTTTATGACAATGCAATCATTAATGGCAATGCAAAAATTGGAGGCTATGTTTTTGGCAATGCCGTTGTGAGTGATAATGCCGTTATTACAGAGGGGGCTCTTATTTACGATAACGCCCGTGTTTATGAAAATGCTCATGTGAGTGGGCTTGTGTTTAATGATGCCCATGTCTACGGTAAATCACGCCTTGCTACGTGGTCAAAAGCTTATGGGAATGCTCATGTTTTTGATAAGGCTATAGTTTATGATGGGAGCAATATTTATGATAATGCCAAGGTTTCTGGCTCGGCGCGTGTTGGTCCCTGTGCAAAAATTCATGATAATGCTCATGTGAGTGGCAAGGCACAAATTTGCCAATTTACAACGATTTATGGTAATGCGGTGCTTAAAGAAAATAAGAAATTTTCTGAAGATGTCTGTGGTATTGATCAGGCTATAAATAACGCTGCGTAAATAATGGCGCGGGCGCGGCGGGGGCGCCCCTCTTTAACCATCTCATTCTGAAATTTAAATCTTTTTATAAAGGAATTGTGCTATGCAAAAAAAGTTTGCACTCACAAATGAAACGCGTGTATTTAATAATAAAACTCTTTATCGCATTAAAGCATTAAAAGACTTTTCTGATGTTAAAGCTGGTCAATTGGGCGGCTTTATTGAAAGTGAAGATAATCTCTCTCATGATGGCAACTGCTGGGTCTATGATAATGCTCTTGTTTTAAGTCCAGCCCATATTTACGAAAATGCCAAGGTTTTTAATAACGCTATTATAATGGGCTTTGTTTATGGCAATGCTCATATCTGTAATCACGCCCGCGTTTATGCAAATGCTCATGTTTATGACAATGCGCATCTTTCTAATAATGCTTGGGTCTGTGGGCGGGTTTATGGCAATGCCGTGGTTTATGATCATGCTGTTATCAGTGGTGCTGCTAAAATTTATGGCAAGGTTTATGGCAAGGCTAGCGTGGGTGGGTATACTCAAGTCTACGGTTCTGTTTATGGCAATGCTAAAGTGACTGGTTATCACACCATTAGAGGTTTGGTGCATGGCAATGCAAGGTTAAAAAGAGATGGTTATTCATATGTCAAACAAAACTTTTACTATGCATATGGGATTCCTGAAGATTGTGAAATTTATGAAAATGATACCGTTGTAAAGATTAGTGAAAATAAAGCTGCTTAAATAACGCTCGGGCGCGGC
>NZ_JAQITG010000056.1:0-4162 GCF_028618615.1 Bartonella sp. AU15XJBT | reverse complement strand
AAAAGGTAAAAAGGTTGGCAAACAACTTTCAGAAATCGTTGACAAGATAATGCCTGCTTATTTTCCAGAGAAAGCAAACTTTTTTGAGAAAGACAAGAAAATGAGGGAAAAACAAGAAGAAGTTGAAAGAATACTAGAAGATTTCAACCCCGATTTTCAATACGCAATTGATCTAGGATTAACGCATGATGAAGCGTTATCAGAGTTTAAAAAATTTGTACGCTTTTCAAAAGCCCATCCATGTCGAAATGCACATGAACGCAATTGGCAAATTGCTTGGGATAATTGGATTACGCATCCAAAATATGGATTGGCAACTAAGAAACACGTAGAATTAGAATTGAAAGAAGCATTAGAAATGAAAGTATCATATGAAAACGCATGCTATAAACCACTGTCAAACATCTTTGAAAACAAACAGTCAAAAAGATTTAGCATACTTCCAACAGCGATCTATGCTTAAAGATACTTAAATAATGGATCGTATTTAATCGCATTTGAAGAACAGCAAAATAGTGAAAAGTGCTGATTGTTTTGAGAATAGATATGGGTTTAAACAGCTAAAAAAGTACCGTACAGAGCGATTTTAGATTTTTATGATTAAAAACCACATTGAAAATAAAAACGCTACTGTACGGTCCATTTTGAGGCAAATAAACCCATTGGTAAAGTTATGGATTTAAGCAAGGGGATATTAAATCAGATGTTTTTAAAAAAACGTAAACAGCCCATTCAAAAAAAGTTTATCGCAACGGCGGTTGGATATGCACCATGGGGATTAGGGGTGGCTGAGTATTTTTATAATCTTTACGAATATGATGATGGGATGAGAGAATATGAGGAATTTGAAGGCGGTCAGTATCATGAGATACCTAACAAAGTTGATTACAGTACCAAGGCACAAGTGAAAGCGTGGATATACGGTGGTAATTTACCAAAAAGCGTTTTGAGTTTTGAAGCGTTGATAGACGAGGTGAATGAGAAAATTAAAGAACGTACAAAAGATGATCAGTTGATTAGTGAGATAACGAATGATGGAGAATGGGGTTATCCATTGTCTTGTGAAGAGATGGACAGAGAGCTAGCAAAAGCCGTTGATATTCAATTAGGTAAGAACCAAAATGAAAAAAAGTGAAAAAAATAAAAAATACGTATTGACTTTAAAGAAAAGGTCGTTTATTAAGGTTGGCAAGTGCTTAAAAACCACTTGTGATAAGCGGATAAACCACGAAAAGGTTTCTCCCATTTCTTGAGAATACTGGCTGTCTTTTATGCTTTGAATAGCGTATGATGATTTTGTCGGGTGTAGCTGTACCATACAATACCCTTCGCGAGGGAAAAGTATAGCGGCGGACTTATCACCGTGTTTTTAGCACCCGGCACCCTTATGGGCTGTCAATTAAAAACATTTTTGATAAGGACAACAAGCATGAACGCTACAGTAAAAAATCAAGAATCTTCCTTTTTTGTTACAGATGATAATGGCTCTTTTAAAAAGAGAGAGTTTGCAAAAAAATACGAATTTACAGGTGAAACAATCGAGGTTGGTTTTAAGACACTTCATAGAATTAGAGCATTAAGAGATTTTGGAGATGTCAAAAAAGGGGACCTCGGCGGCTTTATAGGTAGTGAATACAATTTATCGCATCATGGCAATTGCTGGGTTGGAGGTAAAGCCAAGGTTTATGCTAATGCACGGGTTTACGATAATGCCGTTGTAAGTGGTTATGCTCATGTTAATGTGGAAGCTTGTATTTATGAAAACGCCCGTGTTTATGGCAAGGCGGTTGTAGGTGGCTTTGTTTATGGAAATGCTGAGGTTTATGGTTTTGCACGTATTTATCCTCGTGCAAGAATTTATGGGAATGCTCACGTTCATTATAATGCTTGGGTTTTTAATGATACACATATTTTTGGCAATGCTAAACTTTCAGGATATGCTTGTATTTATTCTGATGTAAAAATTTATGGCAATGCAAAGATTCTAGGCTTTTCAAAACTTTATAAAAATGCGCAAGTTTATGGGAATGCTGTTATTGAAGGGCATGCTGAAATTCACGGAATTATTGATGGTAATGCAAAAATTTCAGGCTATTCAAAAATTTATGGTAAAGTTTCAGGAAAAGCAAAATTAAGAGAGTGCGATTTTGTTCGTAAGGAAGGCGAAGTTTATAGTGGCAATAAAGTCATATATAACTCGAATAATACTTTAGAAAAAGCAGCGTAAAACAGCAGCGGCGGTGCGGGGGCGCCTTCTCAAATTTCCATTAAAATTTTATCGAATATTTAGATTAGGGAGCTACCTATGACCACTAAAAATGTATCTAGAAAATATGAACTTACTGATGAAAGTCATGATATTGAAGGGATTACTTTATACCGCATTCGCGCATTGAGAGATTTTGATGATGTAAGGGCTGGGGACCTCGGTGGTCTTATAGAAAATGAAAGCAACCTCTCTCATGATGGGAATTGCTGGGTTTACGATAACGCTATGGTTTCACATGGTGCTATTGTTAGTGAAAATGCAAAGGTACGTAATGATTCTTGTGTTTTTATGGAAGCAAGGATAGCAGGAAATGCAGTGGTTAGTGATAAAGCACGGGTTCTTGAAAAGACCGCTTATATTCATGGCAATGCAAAAATATGCGATAATGCAGTAATTTGTGGTGAAATTTATGGGAATGCCATTGTTTGTAATAAAGCCATGGTATCTCCAGAAGCAAGAATTTATGACAATGCAAAAATTTTGAATAGTGCTTGTATTGCTGGCTTTATTTATGGGAATGCAAAAATATCGGGGTCGGCTTGTATTTATCCAGAAGCAGAAATTTATGATAATGCATGCATTCAAGGAAAAGTAAAAGTTTATTTCTCTGTAAAAATTAATGGCAATACCGTTATTAAAGGCAATAGAAAAATTTATAAAGATATTGATGGTAGTGAACAAACTTTAGATAAAACAGCGTAAATAACGGGTCGGGGGGCTGCTTATAACAAAAAAAGCCGTGTCCTTATGAACGCGGCTTTCATATTCAAAACTATATTAGTAAGGAATTTGCTATAAACAAACTAACTAATAAATCACATATTTTGTGTATAAACGCAAGTGTATTTTCTATCAAATTGCATCTTTAAATGTATCATGTTAGTATTAATTCGCAGCGTTATTGTAACGTTGTATTTTAACCGTTCCTTAGGTTAAGAACCTTTTTAAAAATCGCTACAAAACAAAGCCGTGCCAATTAGTTTTGACACGGTTTTTTTTGTGTATTAACGCTTGTAATTTTACACATAATATACTACATATTGTGTGATCTGAGAAATTGATGAAGTTATGAAAGCCTTGTTATGTATTTACGTAACGGGGCTTTCTTTTATGCTGGGGGTGGTTCTCTATTCAATTTAAATGCATTAAAGCCATGTCAATTTCTTGACACGGCTTCTGTTTTGCAATGCATGACTGTTGTATTGTTATTCGAAAGTATACGAACATCTCTTTATTGCACAAAACGTATCAAAATGCAATAGAAAAGTCGCTTTTAAATCTTAATCTTTTATGTGAAAACATCTTTTTTAATCATTGAAAATATTGTAAAAACACATAAAGTATGTTATGATCTTTCCATCATTTAATGGAACTTACAAATATGCTTAATAAAGTGATTTTAATTGGCCATTTAGGTGCAAATCCCGAAAGTAAAACAATGCCGTCTGGAGCAGAAATAGTCAATTTTCGTATGGCAACGTCTGAAAGCTACACAGACAAGGCAACCAATAAGAAAGTAGACAAAACAGAATGGCATTCCATTGTGGTGTTTAATCCGCATTTGGCAAAAATAGCACTTCAATATCTCAATAAAGGCAGCAAAGTTTATATCGAGGGGCGACTACAAACTCGTAAATGGCAAGATAAAAACGGTATTGAACGATATACAACAGAAGTCATATTGCCTCAGTACAAAGGCGAGTTAAAGCTTTTAGATGGCAAAAATGATGATAATCAAGATCCGTCATCATCTGCTTATGACAGAAGCATTTACAGACCTCTTGATACACCCCATACCGTTATGAATGATGATGTTCCTTTTTAAGGTGGTGTGTGGATGAAATTAGCAGGATGGTATGTACATCATCATCTTCTGATACAAAATCAGATGCT
>NZ_JAQITG010000055.1:0-4222 GCF_028618615.1 Bartonella sp. AU15XJBT | reverse complement strand
GCTCTCTGCCACACCCCTAATAACTGCGCAAAAATCCGTTCCTGCTCATTAATTTGCGGAGGCGTATTAATCCCATTGACCAAATCAACAGCCCGCCGTAAATCCCCCTCAACCTGTTGCAAAGCAACCGCCACACGCCGTTGCGCAACCGGCTCCATCTTGGCTAACTTCAACAACTGCGCTTGATTATCCGCCAATGCCGTGCCACGCAAAACAGACCGCAACTCCGGCTGTAAATGCTGAGCAATGTTGTTAAGACGTTTCACGACATCTTGAGAGAAACCAATGCGGTCCGCCACATGTTTAGAAAAAGATAAAACTGTTCCTTTTTCACCTTTTACCTCTGTTTGAGAAATAGGTGCAAGTTGCACCAATTTCTCAAAATCTGTCTCACTACCGATCAAAGGTGCAACTTGCACCTTTGATTTTTTATTTCGACCAACCTTAATTTCCCCATATTTCTTTTCCCACAATTCGCGGTAAGTCTGGACAAAAAGCGCACGGTCAATAACAGACAATTCATTACGAAAGAGGTTTTCAGCCACTTCTAAAAGCGCGGCATTGTCCTTATCAGCCTGCACCACAACGGCATCAATGTCACTATACCCCAAAAGCTCAGCAGCACGAAGCCGATGCGCACCAGCAATAAGCGTATAATTACCCTCTTTAGCATTGGGGGTATGGCGCACGGTAATCGGATTCATCAATCCCTCCCGCACTATTGATTGTGCAAGTGCCTTAGCATGCTCATCATCTACAGGGCGTATACGCTCCGGCACCACAATCACATCAAGAGCAAGCTTTTGAAACTGTGCCATCACGCCCCCACCTTTCTGATCTCTTTAAAGAATAAATCCATCGCACGCCCTGCCCATCTTCGATAAGCTTTAGCAAATACAGGTTCTTCCAAACGCCGGTTAATTGTACGCAAAGAGCGAGCAACAGCAGTGCGTTCACGCTCTTGCATGGCAACAAGACGCCGCCGCGGTACCTCAAACTGATAATGCAAGATATGAATAACAATCTGTCGTGCTAACGCCGCATCAAATAAGCAATGCGGAGGGTCAATAATATACCGGATCGGCAGATGCTTAAATCCACTACTCACGGCTTTTAAAGAACAGGCAAGCATAGCTTCCAAACGTTCAACTTCTGAATAAGGATTAACGATATCGCTTCTGGCTTCTGGCATCCATAAATTATAAGCTGCAACCATAACCACCCCCTATAAAAACAATATGACCACCCCCTAATCGCCAAAACCAACCCATCCAAACGGCTGTTCTATGATGCAACTCTCTGCAATTTATCTTGCCCATTTCGTATTGATCTTTAGACATTGATAAACCTCTTTATCTTATGGTATCTAAATGCATGGCAAATGCGCAAAAACGCAAAGCCGTGTAACGAAGTTTAAGCAGCATTTCCGCGCAAAGCAGAATGCGCACGCGAATCTGTGTTGGCATGTTTTGCTGCTTTAAAAATGCGACGGCGACTTTTGGGGTAGCGGTCACTAAACACCTGCTCGACGGGCAAACCGATAAAATCGGCAATAGCGCGTTCAGCTTTCTCGTTGGTCCGTGTCCAGATATGTTGAACACTGGATGACGGTAGTTGATATGCTTTCGCGAGCTCCGCCAAGGTCATATTACGGCGGCGTAGCTCAGCTAAAATACTATGGCGATCCCATACTTGAATGCATGTTGGTGTGGTTGTCATAACTTTCGCTCCTGCTTCAAACGGATGCTCAAACCATCCGTTTTTTGTGGGGTTAATGGTAAAATATCTGCCCTCTATAGCGGGCGGTAATATGTAGTTAATTCATTTTTTGTGCTTTGTAAACATAAAAAATGAATTTATGAGGTATTTTTTTGGCACGTCCCGATTCAGAACCAAAAACACCATTGGCAAAACGCCTACGTGACATAAGAAAAATGCTTGGAAATGAAGAACGCGGCGCTTTTGCAAAAACTCTTGATTTAGCGAAAGGTACGCTCGCAAATTATGAGCTCGGTGTAAATGAACCACCAGCATCTATCGTAATTGCCTATCATAAAATTTATGGCGTAGACTTTCATTGGCTTCTCACTGGCGAAGGCGAAATGTTTAGTGACATGGCAAAAGCGAAAGCAGCAGGTTTTAAACCACAAACTATCCCTACTGGACTCATGAAAAAGCTTGGTCGCATAGCTTACACAACCTATCGCGATGCTAAAATAAAACTCCCCCCTGAAGATATAGCGGAACTCGCGGCGGAACTTTATAGAAAACTGCAAGAGCTTGTTCAAGACATCAACGATAGCGAAGAAGTAGAGGCAACTTTCCCTCTTCTAAAACTGCATTTAAAGCGTCAAATCGAAGCTGAAAAAGAACATTCCAAAACTACACAAAATTCGGCTTAATGCTACTCTAAAATGAAAAATACAGGCGCGTTTCTCTTTACATTAAGAAACTTAAATAACACATTGTTTTTTAAAAATTATATTTACAAAAAATAGAAACGCGCCATATGGCGCATATCTTTTTTGCTTTTTTGGTCATTTTTGGCTGATTTTGGAATCAATTGAACTTTTGGAGTGATTTTTTTCACAGGGTCTTCAAAGGCGGTTTTCTGGGCTTTCACAGACTTTTCAAAATTTTTCACAGGGTTTTCAAAGACCTTTCAAAGCCTTCTCTCATTTTTACCTTTAAAACGCACTTTTTTCTGATTTTAGCTCTTTTTTACAATTTTAGGTGTCAAAATCTATTTTGACAAAACACGCATTTAATGGTAAAAAATAACCATAAAAACAACAAATTACCACGTATTCCTACCTAATCCCACCTAATCCCACTTAGTACAAAACCTACTGTCAAACTACACCTGTTGTAGCTTGCCAGCGTGTTTTGTATATTTTGACACTATGTTTTGTACCAATTTATTTTCTTTTAGATGATTTTAAGAGGTTCTCAAAGGGTCTTCAAAGACCTTTCAAAGATTGTTTAAATCCCTTTAATAGATCTTTTTCTCTTCTCCTAAATATCACAATTGGTAATGATGAGTTCCTTTGCCGGAATCGCATTATTTGACAAATTACAGGAATAAATTGTTCTTACCTCTTTTATATGGAATTGACTGAAGGTTTTTCGAATCTCTGGCACATCATTGAGAGAGAGAAGAAACTTCCCCTTTAATTGTGCAAGCAGCATAGACATCGTCTGGTAATCCTCCCGCTTAAACAAGTCTTTGCCATAATAATCCTCAACACCAAAATAAGGTGGATCAAGATAAAACAAGGTATTTGGCCGGTCATAACGCACAATAAAATCAGACCAATCTAAATGTTCAATGATAACTCTCGCTAAACGGCGGTAAATAAGCTTTAATATACCTTCAAGTTTGAAGGGATTAAACCGTGCACTACGGTCTGTCTCAACTCTAAACGTACGCTCTGCTACTTTCCCACTAAAACTTAAACGCTGCAAATATAAAAACCGCAAAGCCCGTTCTAAATCCGTAAGCGTTTCTGGATTTTGTGTCTGTAAGCGTTCAAACGTCTCACGGCTGCTTATTTGAAACGCTAACAGTTCTATAAAAGGGTGATAATGGCGTTGTAACACCCGAAAAAAATTCACCACATCTCCTGAAAAATCATTGATAATTTCAGTAGATGGTATCAGTTTCCGTCTAAAGAATATTCCACCCATACCAACGAAAGGCTCGGCATAAATGCTATGTGGAATATCTTCAATGATTTTGACAATGGTTTTGGCTAATCTTCTTTTTCCCCCAATATAAGCAGCAGCTGGTGAAATAGGTTCAACAGATTTTAATTTTTCCTTATGAAGTATATCCATTATTTTTTTACACTCTTTCATCTATGTTAACCGTCTTCTCATTGCTTTAAGTGATAAGAAGTGGCTGCGATGTTAAGTTAAGTTGCATCGGATGGGGTTGTCGCTAAACTGTTCCCGTTGGCTGGGTGACCAGCCCAGCCTCTATTTTTGTTCCTTTCCTTGATTTGGTGCTTCTAGCGTAATTTCTGTTGTGTAACCGCTTTGCTTTTCATAGCGGTGGGTGACGGTAGCGGCTTTCCATGACCCATTAATTTCTTTACGGAACCCTTGAAGCAGCAGCGGTTGATCCGCCATGATTTCGGGGCGCCCCGCAAGGGTCAAAGAACCACTGCCCACAGCACGGCAAAGTCGGTCTGATTCTGATGCAGCAGCAGCTTGTGCTTCT
>NZ_JAQITG010000054.1:0-4387 GCF_028618615.1 Bartonella sp. AU15XJBT | reverse complement strand
ATCGATAAAAAGATACCGTACAAAGCGATTTAAAGATTTTATGATGAAAACAACATCTGTAATATAAAACGCTCTGTACGGTCAAATTTGAGGTAAATTAACCTATTGGTAAAAATAGGAATTAAAATGAAAATATTAAAACGACGATTCTTTAAAAAACGTAAACAGCCTATGCAAGTAATGCACAAAAAATTTATTGCAACGGCTGTTGGTTATGTTCCATGGGGAGATGGAGCAGCAGAGTATTTTTATAATCTCTACGAATATGAAGATGGCACAAGGGAGTATGAAAAGTTTGATGGTGCTCAATATTACACCATACCAAAGAATGCGGATTTCAGTACCAAGGCGCAAGTGAAAGCATGGGTTTATGGAGGAAATTTGCCAAAAAGCGTTCTCAATTACGAGCCTCTTATAGACGAGATTAACAGAGAGATCAAAAAACTATCGAAAACCGCAGGAAATGAAAATGTTTACAGATAAGCAACTAAGAGCCTTGTTTGGCATTATAGTTTTTATATTTTTATGCTTTTTAGATATCAAAAAAAATCCCTATTTTATTCAAAGTATTTTGATATTTGCCTCTTTTGGTTTGATAATAATAACAAATATTTTTGTAATTTTATGCAATTCTCATATTCCTTTTGAATTGCAAAATAATCCAAAATATAAACATGATGATACAACGGGTTGGGTGATCCTAACACATGATTTACAACAATATATGCACAAACTCTTAAAGATAATAATTTTAGCGCTTGTCGTTTTAATTTTTCCAAATAGTTATGGAGAGGCTGTTTCTTTGCCTGTCACTTCTAAGCACGTGGAACACCAGTTTTCTTTTTCATTGGATACCGTATTTGGGTATTTAGACATTGTGCTTTGGTACTACTTTTTATGCTGTGTATTGTTTCTTATGTTTCGTACACGCAGTTTAATAAATATATCCATCTACATACTACAGTCTTGTACTAAAAAGCCATAGCAAAATTTCCAATTTATAAGACTTTTTAGGTTAATCGGTGCTGTATCTTCTTAACACTCTATTAATGAAATCAACTAAAGAAATCACAAACATATTGAAAGGGGTGTAGCAATGACTCATATCTGCTCACCATTGAGATATCCAGGCGGTAAAGCCATACTTTATGGAAAAATCAAAGAAATTTTTGAAAAAAATGGATTAAATGGATGTTCCTATAGGGAACCTTTTGCTGGTGGATGTGGGCTTGCGCTCAAGCTTCTTTTGAATAATGACGTTAAAGATATTCATATTAACGATATTGATCCATTCATTTGGAGCTTTTGGCATTGTGTCTTACACAAAACAGAAGAATTAATAGAAAAAATTAACACAACGGCCGTTAGCTTAGAAGAATGGTATAAACAAAAAGAAATTTCTTCTGAACAAGCAGATGTACTTAGCCTAGGATTTGCTGCACTCTTTTTAAATCGTACAAATCGATCTGGAATTATTAAAAATTCTGGTCCAATTGGAGGCAAAGGACAAAATGGCAATTATAAAATAAATTGCCGATTTAACAAAAAAAACATCATTGAACGCATTCTTCGCATAAGTACGCACAAAGATAGGATACATTTAACACGGTTAGATGCACGAGAGTTTTTGCTACGTTATGGGACAGATAAAGATGAAAATATTTTCTTTTATATGGACCCTCCTTATTTTAAAAAAGGACGAGGATTATATGCTTCATTTTATCAAGCTAACGATCATCAGGTATTAGAAAATACCCTTTCCCAACATGTGAATGCGCCCTGGTTGATCACCTATGATAATGTAGAAGAAATTAAATCTTTGTACAGAAAATATCCCTTAGTAGAATTCAACATACAGTATTCTCTACAGGAGAAAAGGCAAGCTACTGAACTGATGATTTTTTCGCCTAAAATCAAAATGCCTCAATTCTTAGAAAAGAACACAATATCACTTCTCAAAGCAGCTTGATTGCGTGAATAGGAGCTTTAATCAAATGCTTGCACCATTTGGCAAAACCTTACGTAAAATTCGTATAGATCATGCAGAGCGTCTATTAGATATGGCTGAGAAATTAGGTATATCTGTAGCGTTTTTATCTTCTGTCGAGATTGGCAAAAAATCTGTGCCCGTTGGTATGGAAGAAAAGGTCATAGAATTATACGATTTAGATCAAGATATGGCTTCTCTCTTAAAAAAAGAAGCTGATATTTATCGCAAGAATTTTACAATAAACTCTTCTGATCCACTTAACCATGAAATGCCTAACCCGTTTGTTAGAAATTTTAAGTGCCTTTCACAAAAAAATCTAACAGAGTTCAAGGAATTCATGAAGAAAATAGAAAAGAAACAGCAAAATAAATTACCTTGATCTCCTTATCGTATAGGTATGCCGTAAAACATAATGTTATATGTTAATAATTAATAATATCCTTTTGAAATAATTGAAAAAATAATAAAATTATGCTAGTTTTTTTACATATTTAAACACAAACTTAAGGTAACAAAAAACATGTTGAATAAAGTGATCTTAATTGGCTATTTAGGGGCAGATCCCGAAAGCAAAACGATGACTTCTGGAGCTGAAATAGTCAATTTTAGGTTGGCTACTTCTGAAAGCTATACGGATAAAAACACGCACCAAAAAGTAGAGAAAACTGAATGGCATTCCGTGGTAGTTTTTAATCCACATTTGGCAAAAATAGCTCTTCAGTATCTCAGTAAAGGTTCAAAGGTTTACATAGAAGGCAAATTACAAACCCGTAAATGGCAAGATAAAAACGGTCATGACCGTTACACAACAGAGATTGTCTTGTCACAATATAAAGGTGAATTGCATTTGCTTGATGCAAAAAAAGAGCAATCTACCCCCTCACCCATTACTTCTCAAAATTATGCTATCGCCTCTGGTGCCTCCGATTATAGCGTATCTCTTAATGACAGTATGCCATTCTGATTGAAAAAATATGACAAAAAGAAAAAAACATGCAAAACGTGGACGTCCACGGATTAAGGGATGTACCAGAGAACCCAATGGTCGTATCTCACGAGTCAAAACACCACATGAACCCATAAATAAATTGGCAATAGAAATGCGTGCCAAACGCTTTGGCTTGACCATAGAAGAAGCAAAAAATCCACTTTCCGGTACTTATATCGGACGGCTTTATCTGAAAGGTGTGATTAATCAAGATCAATACGATGTTGCACAAAAATATATTGAAGTGAGAAATAATTACCTCTGTGCAAAAGCCTTACCAAATGCAATTTATGATGATTTTACTCCTTCATCAAATGAAGAGGCACAACAACGATGGATTGAAAGAGCAACTCATTGTTATGAAGAAATGAAAGAGGTTATCAAAGAAGCACAATGTTTTTACCATCAATATAATCTTCATGCCGCATTACAATATCTTGTTAGTGAAGATCAATCACTATCTCATCTTGTAGGTTCGCTGTATGTTGCTCTTAATGCGCTCCATAAACATTTTACGCAAAACCAATAAGTTTCAAGCGGCATCTTGGATACTAATGGTAACTTCTTTGCCAAGAGTAATAAGAGTGGATTCTAAAGCATCTAATTTTGTTGCGTGGTTTAAATCCAATAATCGGTCAATTTGTATTGGATTGAGTTTTAAAAGACGCGTAAGATCAGCTTTGCGTAAATTCTTTTCAACCATAGCGTTGTGTATTGCAATTTTTAAAATAACTAATGAAGATACTTCAACAAAAGGATAGGCAGCATCACGAGCTCCAAAAGGGACAACTTCTCGATCTTGGAAACGCCCCATAATAACTGTTAAAAGGGCATTTTTAGCGTGTTCCAAAGCCTCTTTTTCGTCGTTACCATAGGTAATAAATTCTTGAAAGTCTTTGGAAACGACAAGAAGAGTATCATTGTCATCTTTGATAAATTTAAGTGCATATTTCATTTACATCTCCATATTCAGACTTACCTTAGGTCAAGATCTTTAAGAATCTTTTGAACTAATCCCGTTCCTAATTCTTTCCGCGTACCATGCATAGGTAAAACGGATTTTTTAGAACCACGTTTTACAAGCAAATGGCCACCTTTCCCTGAGGTAAAACTGCAACCATGTTTCGTAAGATATCTTTTTAATTCTTGACTGTTCATAAATATAATATAACATCTAAAATGTTTAAATGCAACATAAATGTTGTTATTTGTATAAAATTAAAGATTGGCTTTTAAAATACTAAGTTTTGATCAAAAAAATTAAAAATATATAATATCGTGATTTTTCTATTGACAATGTGTGAAAAATTTTATTTAATGGTTTCACTGTACTAGTTGTATTGTATCTAAAATTCAAAAATATCCCCTAAAATTTGATAAAATATTAAGCTTTCAAGAGGGCTTAAAGT
>NZ_JAQITG010000053.1:0-4638 GCF_028618615.1 Bartonella sp. AU15XJBT | reverse complement strand
ATGCAAGCCTCGCGAGCCGTTGGCTCTTCGATCAATGCTGGGGGTGATATCACCGCTATTGCAGGGCAAGATGGCAAACCACATGATCTCACCATCACAGGCAGTTCTGTTACGGCTGATGGCAAGGTGGGGCTGAAAACCAGCCACGATATTCTCATCAACAATGCGGAAAATAGTTTACAGTATGAGATGTCGTATCATAAAGAGGGCGGGGCGTTCAGTAGCAGCAAATCCCAGCATAACAAGATTGATGCGACCCAAGTTTCCGGTTCACTCATATCGGGGGGTAAAGGTGTTGCCATTGATTCAGGAAACAACACGGAAATTGTTGCCTCGATACTCACAGCCGGCAAGACAGGGGAGACTTCAGGAGCAAAAACGCCAGAAGACCAAGCAAAAGCCGATATTACCATTCACTCTGGTGGCAATATTCTCATCAAAGGGGCGCAAGAGAAGTATGATCAGCAAGCACAATCGTCAGAAAGTGGATTTTTGAGTAGCAAATCTTCCGATACATCTCAATCCCATACAACAACGGTTTCCTCCATTCTTGGGGCGACGGGCAATATTGTGTTGGATGCCGAAAAAGAGACCACAATCACGGCTTCTCATATGATTGCCAATGGAGATATCAATGTGGCAGGACAAAGCGTGACGATTGATGGCATGACAGATCACCATAGCAGCCATTCAGAAACTCATGAAACGGGTTTTGGTGTGGGATCAGGCAAGGGCTTTGTTTCGATATTTGGGAGTGAATCAAAGACAGAGAATGAAGAAAGTTTTGAACATCAAGGCTCTTCGCTCAATGGTAAAAATATTACCATCACCGCCAAAAAAGACGATGTGAACGTGGTAGGTTCTGACTTTACCGCAGAGGAAAATATTAATGTTTCGGCAGTCCATAATGTGAATGTTTTGCCTGGTCACAATAGCCATAGCACCAACTCAAAGGAAGAACGTACAGGCTTTGGCATTCAGTTTGAAAAGAACCGCAGTGGTGTTTCTGTAGGGATTGGGGTTGCAGGCGCCAAGGATAAAGGCGATCAATGGGAAAAGTTCAATACAGCATCCAATTTCAAAGCGGGCAAAGATGTGCAGATCAATGCCGGCAATGATGTGAATTTACAAGCGACAAATGTTTTAGCAAATCGTGATGTCAACATTAATGCTGGCAATAATATCACCCTATCGGAAAGCTATGATACCTCTAATGTACAAGAAAAGCATGAAAAGTTCTTTGCTGGTGTGACAGGTTCTGTCAATGTTGGTGTTCTTGGCACGGTACAAGATATAAGGGATGCCGGAAAACGTTTTGGTCATGGGGATACAAAACACAAAATCGGCAATGGTTTGCTTGGCGGTTTAAAAGGTTATGATCTCTATAACAAAGGCAAAGGTCTTTACAATGGGATAAAGGGTGGAGCAAGCAAAAGTGACCTTCGTAATATGGCGGATGTTTCAGCCAGCATTACGGCAGGCTTTAAGGCTGAAAAGGCAGAGGCCTCTTCTCAAGTTATAGAAGGGGGGCGTTCTGTTAACATAAATGCTCACAAAGGAAACATCCATGGTGAGGGGAGCGATATTATTGCAGGTACAAACCCGATTTATGTGCTGGACAATGATGCACAGAGCGGAAATATTAATATGATAGCGGGGCAAAATATCACCTTTGAAAGTGCACAAAACACGCAGAGCACACAAAACAGCAGTGAAAATACTTCCATGAGTGTGGGCTATGGTTATGGCACGGGGGGGGCAGGGGCAACAGGCAGTGCTGCTTTTAGTCAAGGGGAAGGTTCCAGTGATGAAGTGCACCACAAGAACAGCCATATTATAGGCACCGGCACTGTTCATAGCAATAGTGGAGGGAACACCACACTAGCAGGCGCCGTGGTTTCTGGAAACCGTGTAGAGATGGGTGTTGGTGGTGATTTCACCATTACCAGCCTCAGTGATACGGGACAAAGTTCCAGCAAGCAAAACTCTGTTTCTGTTGGCTTTGGTGCAGGAAAAACCGGTGATGGAGGCTCCATGAACGCCTCTTTCCAAAAGGATCAATCCTCTAGTGATTATCACAGCGTTGTGGAGCAATCCGGCGTCAAAGCGGGTGATGGTGGCTTTGATATTACAGTGGTGGGTGCAACAACCATGACCGGAGGCATTATCGACAGTAGCGCACCGGCAGAAAAAAACAGCTTGATCACAGGAAGCATCAGCACCAGTGATATCACCAACAATGCGCATGCTCAAGCCAGCAGCCATGGTTTTAGCCTTTCTGGAAATGACACGATAAAAAACATTGCCAAGAATGTTTTAAATCATGGTAAAGCCAAGGATGGAGCAGAAGGTGAAACCAAATCGGCTATCAGCGATGGCACCATCATCTTAACCGGTGAAACCAACCAGAGGTCGATGGGGCAAGATGCTGGACAAAACATTGGCTCTCTCAACCGCAACACCGCAGCAGCCCACCAAGCTGTCGCACCGATAGACGCCACATCACTTGAGGGTATCGTTCATAATCGCTTAGAGAGGAGGAATGATTTATTGAATGAAATTATTGGAACTTTTTATAAAATTTACAAAATCGGCTATGTTAAAAAACATCCTGAGGGAGAAGTTGAGCATGATGAAAATGGCAATGTCCTCTATGCAACCGATGAAAATGGAAAACCTAAAAAAGACAGTCATGGCAGAAAAATACCTCTATATCACTTTTTAAAGCCAGAGGAAGAAAAGCATTTACAAAAAGGCTCTGATGGCGCTGTTCATATGTTTTACAATGGTATTTTTAATTCCCCTGATGATGCAGCGCGTTATGCTGTCCAATTGACTGATAATGATCACGATCCCCTTTATTTTACATACTTCCCCCAAGCTGAAGACTGGGAAGTAGAAGTAGGGATAGCGGTTTTTCAGAAGCTTCTGGAAGGTAAACTTTTTTTGGCTTGACCAATTCGACCAAGAAGTTCCAGAATACAATGTATCTTTATGGCAATACAGGATTGCATATTGATGCCCATAGTCGTGGTACCCTAACAGCAGGAAATGGATCGTATAATTTAGTAAATCGTGGTGTTCACGGTATAGCAAAGGAAACAAGGGTTAATTTCTTTGGTCCAGCTTATAACACTCAAAATATGGCAAATACGTTATATATCTTAAGGGATGGCAAGCAAACCACTGTTGGCTTGGAAAACCATGCTGATGATTTTGTTGGTATAAAGTTTGGTGGAAATCCTGCTACTTTTCACCAGAGACCCCTTGGTAGTAACGCAGTGAAAGAGGCAAAGAAAGTACTATCTGGTCACCCTAGTCCTCATGATTGTTATAGTCATGCGGATGGAAAGTGTCGACAAGCTTATGGATTCCCTAAACGTACATACATCCCTTCAAGGAGTAAAAAATGAAACAAATTTTAAGATTATTAAGTGGGATAGTTCTCTTAAATATCGCTGGATGTAACATCGACAAGCCTCCTCTAGGCAACGTATATGGGTGGGAGAAGCCAGGAGCAGACTTTACTGAGATAGGAAAAGCCTTGTTAGAATGTGGGATGCCGAGCCCTGAATATCTTGATAGAGAAAATAGGCGCTTGAGCTACAATGATAGTGCAACAATTTATGCTTGCATGATCCAAGCAGGGTTCCGTGATAAACTTGAAAGAGAAGTAGGAACTTGGTGTGAGAATTTTAAAGCCGAAAACCTTCCTATTTGCCAACCTGGTGCTGTCATTCCGAAACGAAGTGTTGAAAAGCGCTTAAACAGCCCTTTTTGTAAAAGGTACAAAAATGCGGATGAATGCCAACCTTAAGTATTGTTATTTGTGGAAACTACAATCCCCACATTCATGCGTTTTCATGCTTGTGCGGGATTGTTCTCTTCATCCACCATCTCAGTTCTGAACTGTCTTGAAAACCAGAGATAAAATCATCAACAGGCTTTCAAGCCTTTTTATTGTAAATAAATCCATTGAAAGGGGGTAAAAATGAAGAAAACTTTAAAACTATTGAGCTGCATAGCTCTCCTAACTACAGCTGGATGTGAGTATAAAGCTGAGGTTCCCTTATCAGCTTGGGAATTATGGGATAAGCCTGGTGCAGATACAATTGATATAGGGAAGGCGCTGTTGGAATGTGGTATGCCAACACCTTATTATCATGATGAATACAACAGAAAATTAGATGGAAATGCGAAGGCATTAATTGAAGCTTGCATGGTTCAAGCAGGTTTTAGGTATAAATCCGGATATTTGAGTTCGTGTGAGCTTTTTGATCCTCGTTTTCCGATTTGTCGTTCAGGAGCTGTCATTCCTCAAAGAAGTGTTAAGAAACGCTTGAACAGTCCCCATTGTCAAATAAATAGAAACAGACCTGAATGTCTACCGTAGTAGTTTCTTAATGTTGGTGTGATTAAGAGTAATCCTCAGTTCTTTTTATCTTTTGCACTAAGTGTATGGGTTGATTGTATTGGTATTCAACGTGTTTCAAATTTGTATGGACAGAGGAACATAAAACATCAACAAGCTTTAAGCAATCTTATCGTAAAAAATCATTGAAGGAGAGGAAAAATGAAAGTAACTTTAAAGTTATTGAGTGGATTAGTTTTGCTTATTATAGCTGGATGTGCTCCAGG
>NZ_JAQITG010000052.1:0-4879 GCF_028618615.1 Bartonella sp. AU15XJBT | reverse complement strand
GAGTGAGGGCGACAAAGGCTATCTGAAGGAAAGTATCGACTATGTAACCATGGAAGCTGGTGGGGGCATGAAATTTGATGCAGGTGATGGCTTTGTTGTTGAATATGAGACAACGGGTGATTTTGACAAATCCCTTGAGCAATTGGCACGCTCTCCAGGACTGTCATGGATCAAGCAATTGCGTGATGATCCAGAATTAGCCAAGCAAGTTGATTGGCAGGCTGTTAAAGCTGAATTTAAAAACTGGGATTATAAAGCCCAAGGTCTGACAGAAGCTGGTGCTGCTTTGGTTGCATTGGCTGTCACGGCTGTCACGGGTGGGGCAGCGTCCACAGCGGCGAGTGCCATTACTGGTGCTTTGGGGCTTGGTTCGAGCACGGCCATGAATGCAGCAATACAGGCAGGTGTCCAAGCATTGATTAACAAAAGTGCTGTGGCTCTTGTGAATAATCGCGGCAACATTGCCGGTGCACTCCATGAGCTTGGCTCATCGAAGAATGTTCTGGGTATTGTTTCCTCGATGTTAACAGCAGGCTTAACCAGCCAAATAACTGAGATGGCTGGTGTTGGACAATCTTTAACCAAAACGGCACCTTTGATTGATCGCATCACCCGTGAGGCGGAAAAGAACTTGATCAAAGCCGCCATTGGCACGGGCGTTCAAACGGCTCTTGAAGGCGGTTCACTTGACAAAAACTTTTTTAACAATCTACGTACAGCGCTGTCAGGAACAATTGGCAAGACATTAGCGGAAGAAATTGGTACCGCCAAGGCTGAAGGCAAAATAGATACGGTCACACAGATTGTTGCCCATGCTGGTCTTGGCTGTATTGTTGGCGCTACAGCGAGTGGTGATTGTACAGCTGGCGCTGTGGGGGGTGCTGTAGGTGAAGCCACAGCTATGCTCCAGTTTAAACTGTGGATGCAAAGCATTGTGAAAGAGGAAATGGGGGATCTTAATGGTCGCACCCCAACCGCAGAAGAGCAAGCCCGCATCACTGCAAAGATTGATGCGCAGTTTGCTGACTTTAGAGACCACACCATTGATGTAGCGCGTGCTGCGGGGGGCTTTGCCGCTGCCCTTGCTGGTGGCAATGTTGATGCCGGTGCTGATGCTGCAGGCAATGCCGCAGAAAATAACTACCTCAGCAGTGCTCAACAAGCTCAGATGGAAAAAGAATTAAAGGAATGTCTTGACTTTTTATGTCAAGCAAAAGTGTCTGCGAAGTGGAATGCGATTAGTGCAGGACAAGATATAAGCTTTGGGGCTGGTATGGTTGCTGGTGTACCGGCTGAAATATACGATACGGTTGATGGTTTTTTGCAAATAGCCACACATCCCAAAGAGACTTTGAAAGCGCTCAAAGATTTTTTCAACAGTGGTGAGATTTTGTCGACGATTGGGAAAACCTTGGGGCAATCCTATGTAGACCGTATTAATAAAATGGAGGAGGAATATGAGCGAGCCGGTGCCGGTGGATCCTTTAAAGCGGGTGTTGAACTTGGAAAATTATTGACGGATATAGCATCCCTAATAACGGGAGTTGCTGGAGCAGCCAAGGGAGGTGTAAAGCTTGTTGGCAAGCTTACCGAAAAGACTTTGGCTAAATTCGCCGCTAAGACTGAAGCAGCAGCTGCAAAAGCAGAAAAGGAAATCGCTCAATCAGTTGGGACGGTCAGCACTGAAATAAACGCCATTCATGCAGAAAAAGAAATTGCTCAACTGCCTGAAAAAACTAACAGAGGTAAGAATGAAGGACCTCAAAAAGCTAAGGAACATCATGACAAAAAACGCGATGAAGTTATACAAGATTTAAGGCAGAAGGGATTTTCACCAAGCAAGAAAGAAATAACTTATAAAATCAAGATTGAGAAAAATGGAAAATTAATTGAGACGACAACTCGTCCTGATATTACCTATATTGATGAGAATGGTAGATTCGCATTTATAGAGATAAAAACAGGTGATGGTGTTCTAACTGGAAATCAAAAAGTTTTTGTAGGAGATTGTAAAGTAGGATCAATAACGCCTTGCGGTTCTAATTACAAAGAGTATTTAAATGAAGAAAAAGAGAAGCTTGGTTGGTATCAAGAAGCATTGAATAAGACTAAAGATAATTTTAAAGGAGATATAAAACAATGGGAGGATGAATTGAAAAAATTTAACGAAAAGTGGATTAAAGAACAGTTAGGCAGAGAATTGAAAGATGAACCATATACCCATAAAACCAATAGGTATCCAAGCTATTTAAAAGAAAAGTGAATGACTATGCGAACTAAAGATGCAACAGAAATTTTAAAAAAACGCGGCTGGGAGACTCATCGCGATGAAGTAGGTGATACGTTTGCTTATTATTATCTCCCCGATCGTATTGTGCACATCCTTTATGATATTGTAAATTACGGCGAGAATGGGGGAAAGTTTCGATTGTCTGTTAATCTCACCACTGCTGCTTATTGTCTTGGCTGGGAATATGATAATGGCGAAAAATCGCAATATAAAAATACATTAATTTCCGCAAAAGATGACTTTGATATTAAAGCCTCAGATCTTTCTGAAAGCCATATTGAAGAAGCTTTAAATAGGGTAATAGCTTGGGCGCAAGCACAAGATATTGAACAAAAATTACGTGAAGAATCTGCTAATCATTCTCTCGTTGCAAAGGCTCTACTCGGCGATACCGAAGCTTTAAGGAATTACAAACCTACATCTCAATTATACGTGCCAGAATTTTCTGATTACAAAACAATGACGAGGTATGATCGCCTCCTTCTTTTTGCTCAAGCCTATAAAAATGGAGAATTGGACGATATTCTCGCACGCAAAAAGCTCAATCAGGGCTTGATGAATCTTACTGCAGCAAGCCGCATTCTCAAAACGCAAGGGTGGGTTTCTATGGAACCTGGAAAAATGTGGCTCTCTTTGCCGGATCGTTTTATTAAGTTAGTTTTTGGCTTTGTACATCTCCATGATCAGTACAATGTCCATCTTGAATCTGAAATATCTAACGAAGAAATTTCTGTAGCTTGCCGGTATATTCATTTTTGTGGAAAATATAACCTCGTACGACCTACGGATATTTATGAGTCTTTTAACACGATTGGGGGGGATAGTATTCTTGATAAGGGAATTGATATCTGTGTAGAGACCTTGAATGAGCAAGAGTTGATACAAATATCTGAGCAGATGATAAAATGGGCACGCGCTCAAGATTTGCAAGCATCAATAGAAAGTAAAACGCTTATTCAAAAATATAACTACAATACAGATATAATTTGGCATTTGGCTTGTTTAGCATTAACAGGTAAGATTGATGTGCTGAAATTTTATCAAAATTCATTTGTGGCAGGTAAGATTCCTGAGCATTTGGAAAGCAATATTGTAGAAAAGTCTGTCAAGTACGCTTTTGAATTTGCTGAAAAGCATCTGATAATACTCAAGGAGCGAAAGGACGCGGATGCGCCTCTTAGTTCACATGCTTTAGAAGTTTTCAATAAAATTGCTGAGCAATTAAAAGCGATGGGATGGACAGTTTATAGAGATAAAAACTATGAGCGCAATGCTTATTTTATAGGCAAAGACCGCCTCATCAACATAATGTACAGTCTTGACATGGAAGAAGAGGCGCCGATCGTTGCATTCAAGGCTTCACTTTCAACACTTGGCTTTTCGACTGCTCATCGGCATATATTCCCTGATAAACCTCAATATATAGCTCTCAAAGAGGCAGAAGAAGTTTATACAGTTTCTGGTGCTGAATTGGACGAAGGCAAACTGAAGGAGATTTGTGCGGATATTCTTGAATGGGCAGATCGACAAAATGTGAATCAAATTATCTATGATTATGCCGCTTTGCCAACAAATAGCGAACTTAATCTTGTGCTACGCCACTTTGTTGCACTTGTTCTGATTGGTGATATTGAAAAGCTCAAATTTTATAAGGAAAGTTTCAGAGCAAAGAACCGTTTAGACTTTGTAGACTATATCACAAAATATGATATTGACAACGCTCTTACTCTTGCCCGACGATATCGAACGGGTTTTCCCAAAAACGCTCCGATTTTAAGCTTGGAACCGCAAACAGCATCTGATGTCTCCAAAACATCACCTGCTAGTGAAAATGAAGAGGTAGCTGAAACAGATGATAAAGATGCTCCATTGACTATGGAAAGTGCTCATGAACTTTTAAAAAGTTTAGGTTGGTCAACTGAGAAAATCAATGAAGATGACTATATAGCAAGCTATCAATTGGCGGATCGTGAAGTAGACATTCTGTATAATGACGAAATTGCTAAAGATTGTCCGCAATTTGATAGCGCCTTTTTGATTAGCACGGGCATTTTGGCTTCAGCTTGCAAATTCATTAATCCTACCCACACGGAAGATATCCCAGATATACAACTTAATTTTGAAGCCAAGGGACTGGAAATCTTTGAACCAGAAGTCACTGCGGATCGTTTAACACAGGCGCTTGATGATGCGCTAGAATGGTCAGTAACTGCTATTGATCTTTCTGAAAAGCTCCGCTCTGATTATGGTCTAGCTCCTTGGCAACAGGATGCAACGGATAAGGGAGATGATACGGATTATGCTTTGCTTCATCTTGGCGCTCTTGCTTTGTTGGGTGATGTTGAGACCTTGCATTTTTATCAGCAAAGTTTTGCAGTAGGAGATCATCTAGGCTTTGACGACAGCATCAACGAAACTCACCTTGAACGGGCAATAGCTTTAGCCAAAGAGGTGTCAAAAACCAAACAACTCAGCTATGCTTTAATTGAACGCGTAGCAAAGGATTTTGACAATCACTCAGAGTTTTCTAGTGAGGAATAACCTCGCTCTTTTGGAAGGAGAGTTTATTAAGCTGATTTAGAACAAAGA
>NZ_JAQITG010000051.1:0-5076 GCF_028618615.1 Bartonella sp. AU15XJBT | reverse complement strand
GCTTTTTCCCCAGACAGTGAACTTGATCTTGTAGCGCGTCACCTTATTGCGCTTGTTTTGATTGGGGATGTTGAAAAGCTCAAATCTTATAAGGAGAGTTTTAGAAAGGGAAATCCTTTAGGTTTTGTGGAAGAAATCTCAAAATATAGAGTTGATAATCTCCTCACTCTTGCACGGGGTTATCGAACGGGTTTTTCTAAAAATGCTCCGATTTTAAGCTTGGAACCGCAAACAGCATCTGGTGCCTCCAAAACAGCATCTGCTAGTGAAAATGAAGAGGTAGCTGAAACAGATGATAAAGATGCTCCATTGACCATGGAAAGTGCTCATGAACTTTTAAAAAGCTTAGGGTGGTCAACTGAGAAAATCAATGAAGATGACTATATAGCAAGCTATCAATTGGCGGATCGTGAAGTAGACATTCTTTATAATGACGAAATTGCTAAAGATTGTCCGCAATTTGATAGCGCCTTTTTGATTAGCACGGGCATTTTGGCTTCAGCTTGCAAATTCATTAATCCTAGCCACACGGAAGATATCCCAGATATACAACTGAATTTTGAAGCCAAGGGATTAGAAATCTTTGAACCAGAAGTCACGGTAGATCGTTTAACACAGGCGCTTGATGATGCGCTAGAATGGGCAGCCAAAGAAATTGACCTTTCTGAAAGACTCCGCTCTGATTATGGTCTAGCTCCTTGGCAACAGGATGCAACGGATAAGGGAGATGATACGGATTATGCTTTGCTTCATCTTGGCACTCTTGCTTTGTTGGGTGATGTTGAGACCTTGCATTCTTATCAGCAAAGTTTTGCAGTAGGAGATCATCTAGGCTTTGACGACAGCATCAACGAAATTCACCTTGAACGGGCAATAGCTTTAGCCAAAGAGGTGTCAACAATTAAACAACTCAGCTACGCTTTAATTGA
This sequence comes from Bartonella sp. AU15XJBT, assembly GCF_028618615.1. Taxonomy (NCBI): domain Bacteria; kingdom Pseudomonadati; phylum Pseudomonadota; class Alphaproteobacteria; order Hyphomicrobiales; family Bartonellaceae; genus Bartonella; species Bartonella sp. AU15XJBT. The sequence continues at coordinate 4,147 of NZ_JAQITG010000051.1, read as the reverse complement.
ACGCGTAGCAAAGGATTTTGACAATCACTCAGAGCTTTCTAGCGAGGAATAACCTCGCTCTTTTGGAAGGAGATTATTCCTCGCTAGAAAGCTCTGAGTGATTACCAAAATCTTTTGCCACCTGTTCAATCAAAGCGTAGCTGAGTTGTTTGGTTTTTGACACCTCTTTGGCTAAAGCTATTGCCCGTTCAAGGTGAGTTTCGTTGATGCTGTCGTCAAAGCCTAGATGATCTCCTACTGCAAAACTTTGCTGATAAGATTGTAAGGTTTCAACATCACCCAACAAAGCAAGAGCGCCAAGATGAAGCAAAGCATAATCCGGACTGTTTGCCTTAGATGTTGCATCCTGTTGCCAAGGAGCAATGCCATAATCAGCGCGAAGTCTTTCAGAAAGATCAATAGCCGTTACTGACCATTCTAGCGCATCATCAAGCGCCTGTGTTAAACGATCCGCAGTGACTTCTGGTTCAAAGATTTCCAGTCCCTTGGCTTCAAAATTAAGCTGTATATCTGGAAAATCTTCCGTGTGGCTAGGATCAATGAATTTGCAAGCTGAAGCCAAAATGCCCGTGCTAATCAAAAAGGCGCTATCAAATTGCGGACAATCTTTAGCAACTTCATCGTTATAAAGAATGTCTACTTCACGATCAGCCAATTGATAGCTTGCCATATGATCATTCTCATCGATTTTCTCGGTTAACCAACCTAGGCTTTTTAAAAGTGCTGTTGCACTTTCCATAGTCAATGGAGCATCTCTATCATCCGTTTCCTCTACCTCCTCTGTCACTTCAACAGCAACAGTTTTGGAAGCAACAGGTGTTGTTTGTGGATCCAAGCTTAAAATTGGAGCGTTTTTGGGAAAACCCGTCCGATAACGCCGTGCAAGCCTAAGAACGTTGTCAATAATATGCGCTATGTTTTCTCTTATCAAACTTGAAAAGTTTTGGTCCTTCAAACTTTCCTTATAAAATTTAAGCTTCTCAACATCCCCAATCAGAATAAGCGCAATAAGATGAAACCGCGCAAGATCATATTCACTATCTGGAGATAAAGCGGCATAATCATAAATGATTTGATTGACATTTTGCCGATCTGCCCATTCAAGCATATCTGTACAAATCTGCTTCAGCTTGCCTTCATCCAATTCAATACTAGAAACTGTATAAACTTCTTCTGCTTCTTTGAGAGCTATATATTGAGGAGCGCTAATGAAAATAGATCGATAAGCCGTGGAAAAACCAAGCGTTGAAAGAGAAACCTTGAAGCTAATAAGCGCTGTTTCTTCTTCTTTATCAAGGTCGTACACCATATTAATGATACGGTCTTTACTTATGAAATAAGCATTGCGATTGTAGTTTTTATCACGATAAACTGTCCAGTCCATCCTTTTTAAGTCTTCAGAAACTGTATTAAGAAACGACAAATCTTGCAAACTAAGACGATCATCTATGGCTTTTCGATCATTAAGGATTTTCAAATGCTCTTCAGCAAATTGAACGGCGTGATTAACATACTTCTCCACTTCACGATCTTCTAAATGTTCAGAAATCGTACCGGCTTCTAAAAAATCTTGATAGGATTTCAGGACATCAATTCGACCTGTCAATGCTAAACAAGCTAAATGCCAGACTATGTCTATCTTGTAGCTATATTTTTGAACAACTGTATTGCTTTCGATCGATGCTTGCAAATCTTGAGCGCGTGCCCACTGTATCACCCGCTCAGAGATTTTTGTCAACTCTTGCTCATTCAATGTCTCCACACAAATATCAATCCCTTTACCAAAACCGCTAAAAATCCCCCCTCCAATCGTGTTAAAAGAATTATAAATAGTTGTAGGTGATATGCATCGATACTCCCCACTATAATGAATATATTTGCAAGCTACAGAAATCTCTTCGTTAGAGATCTCAGCTTCAAGACGGACATTGTAATTGTCATGGAGGCGTATAAAACCAAAATCAAATCCAATAAAACGATCTGGCAAAGACAGAAACATTTTTCCAGGTTCTGTGGCAGACCACCCTTGCGTTTTAAGAATGCGCATTGCTGCTGTAAGGCTTATCGAGCGCTGTTTGGGCTTTTTGCGCGTTAGAATATCGTCTAACTCTCCGTTTTTATAAGCTTGCACAAAGAGAAGAAGGCGCTCATCCGACGTCATTGTTTTATAATCAGCAAATTCTGGAACAAATAATTGGGGTGTAGGCTCATCAGACCTTAAAGCCTCTATATCGCCAAGCAATGCTTGTGCAGCGCCAGAATGATTAGCAGCTTCCTCGCACAACTTTTTTTCAATATCTTGTGCTTTCGCCCACGCAATTACTTTGTTTAAAGATTCCTCAATATGACTTTCAGAAAGATCAGGAGCTCTAACCCCAAAATTCTCCTTCGCATAAAATAGCTCATCTTCATATTTACGCTGTGATTTTTCACCACTAGAATATTCCCGAGCAAGGCAATAAGCAGCGGTGGTGAGATTAGCCGAAAGCAAAAACTCTTTGCCTCTCTCTCCATAATTTTTTACACTATATCCAATACCGATAATGCGGTCAGGAAGATGATAATGCGCAAAAGTATCCCCCACGTTATCACGATAAGGCTCCCAGCCCAGTCTTTTTAAAATCTCTGTGACATCTTTTGTTTGCATCATGACTCACTTATCAACCAATTGTGCAACATAATCTAAGGTATAGGTTTTCATGGATGATCCTCAAAACTTGCGTTATAAACGCTCCATATTTCCTCTATCAATTTCACCTCTTCCATAGTTTTTTCCAAAAACTCTTGTAAAAAGGGAGAGGTTGTGGACTGGGAGTGTTCTCAGTCTTTTCAATCGGTTGATCACCATCAAGTATATCTTCTCCCGCATGTACTATAATTCTTTTACAAAGGAATTCATAAAAATTACTCGCGTAATATTCGCAATCGCCCAATGCTAGCCTGACATAGAGTGGGCATTCACCATCCCGAAACTGCGTATAATCAAAATAAAAGGTTTCATCAAAATCAGCCTCACAAACGATAAGCTGTTCTGGTGTCGCAAAACCATGTTTTCTATTGAGTAAGTTTCGGTAAACAATATCACCAGCAGGAATACCTTCCCCACCATCTCCATAAATGCTAAAAATTTCTTCACCACCAATTTCTCCTCCTCCATATTTTTTTAAAAAAACTTTGTAAGAGGATGTGAATTGTAAGCCGAGAGTTTTCTCCGCCTTTTCAATCTGTAGATCATCCGTTTCGTTCTCTTCATCATCTTCACTACCAAAAGTGATAATATCATCATCATACTTATTCACTTTATCAATTAATACTGCAACATCAGCTAAGGTATAGGTTTTCATCAATTATTCTCCATCAATTATTTTATAAGTCTCTGTTTTTTCTCTTTTCATCAATCTTAGAGCATTACTGCTGATGCTCCTGTTCCCATCTGTTAAAATCTAGACCTATGATACCCCATTTCATATCGATTATTCCTCCTAAATGACTGTTTTTTTGTTCTCTATACCCTTTAGCGCGTTCCTTCCAATATTCTTCTCTCCACTTATCAAACTTTTTTCTCTCTATAAGCGATTGATGTGTTTTTGGATTATTATGAATCACAGAAGTATATTTTTGATGAAATTCCTTACTAGTTTCTGCTATGGCGTCCTCAGGCGTTTGCGAGAGATGATGCAATTCAACAGGCCAGCCATCATGTCCTATAGGTGCTTTTCCTGCCTCCATTCTTTCAACATTGGTGCCCCACACGTCTTTTTTGTTTTCTCTCCATTTAACCATTTTGTTAGGATCAAATAAATCGTCTCTCTGATAGACTTTGTTTGTCTGTCCAAATTTGCTATCGGTAAATTTAGTGGGTTTCTTTTTTAACCACTTCTTTTTTTCTTTAGCAGCGAGTTTGGTTAGTTCTTTCTTCGCCGCAAGTTTGTCAGGATCTCCTTGAGCTGCAAGTTTGGCAAGATTTTTCTTGGAAGCAAATTGGGCAAAATCTTTCATAGCATTGAACTTGATCACTGTCTTTTCGCCAAGCTGTATACCTTCCTTGGCTGCTCCAGCACCTCCCAAAAACAGCGTTGCTACTTCAGTCAATAATTGTCCGAATTCAAGACCAGCATTAAAGGAACCACCGGCACCGGCTCGCTCA
>NZ_JAQITG010000050.1:0-5349 GCF_028618615.1 Bartonella sp. AU15XJBT | reverse complement strand
TTTCAATAAGTTAATCTTTCAAATAAACAACCTATATTAAACACAACACATAAATACAATTTTTAATATATATCTAAGAGGGTTTTGTAGGTGTTTTGGGGGTTTTAAAAACAGACAAAACCTATAAATAAAATTCGTAAAAACTTATCAAAATACTCATTCTGATATTTTAAGCCCATAGTGAATTTGTCTTTTTTCCATAAAACAAACAGCAAATTTCACTACTTTGCTGATCTGATCTCTCTCATGGGCTGTGGATAAACAGCCTTTAAAAAACCTTTTGAAAAAAATTTATCCGCTTTTTAGCATTTTCCGAATTTTTCACACTATTCATTCAAAATGGATTTAATTAACTTCATTTCGATTCTTTTGAAGAGAATTAATCAATAGAATATATTGTTATGGAGTTTATTCTTTATGCTTCGCCCTCATCATTCCGATAATGAACATGTCTCTTTACGCTCTCTCTTAGAATATTATCGTCAACAAGCAAAATCACCCCGTGAATTGGGAACGCTGTTTGAAAACCTTGTCATGGCTTATCTTATTGCATGACCCTCTCCATTTTGGACGCTATGAAACGGTTGAGAGCTATTATGAATGGGCTAAAGAGCGTGAAGGTTGGAATAAAAATGATATCGGCATTGATCTGGTGGCAAAGCTTCGTCATCAAGAGGGATATGTGGCTATCCAATGTAAGTTTTATAAAGCTGACCATCAGATCAGTAAAAAAGATATTGATAGCTTTATCGCGGCATCTGGAAAAGACATCTTTAAATATCGTCTTCTCGTTGATACCACAGAAGTGGAATTAAGTGACAATGTCAATGCCATGATCAAAGGACAAGCGATCCCCGTTTATCGCATTGACCTTCGTCATATGGAAAACAGTCGGATAGATTGGCAAATCTATGCAACCAAAAAAGAAGTTCTTCTTAAATCAACAAAAGAACCTCGCCCCCATCAAAAAGAAGCCATCAAGAAAGTCTGTGAAGGTTTACAAGAAGCAGACCGTGGCAAGCTGATTATGGCATGTGGTACGGGTAAAACTTTCACCAGTTTGAAGATAGCAGAAACCCTTGCTGGGAAAGGCAAGCGTGTGTTGTTTCTGGTGCCTTCTCTTGCTTTAGTCTCACAAACAATCCGTGAATGGACAGCCGATGCACAAATCCCGTTGCGTTCCTTTGCCGTGTGTTCGGATACAAAAGTAGGTAAACGTCGTAAAAACCAAGATGATATTGTTGGGATGGAAACATCAGATCTTGTGCTGCCTGCTACAACGGATGCCAAAGCCCTTGCCAAAGAAGCTTGTGAAAACCTCACAGATGCAATGACGGTCATCTTTTCAACCTATCATTCCATTCAAGTGATTTCGGATGCACAAAAAGACCATGGGTTACCTGAATTTGATCTGATCATCTGTGATGAAGCGCATAGAACAACTGGGGTTGTATTGGGAACAGACAAGCATGAATCTGAATTTATCAAGGTTCATGATAACAGCATCATTCGGGGTAAAAAACGCCTCTACATGACAGCAACCCCAAAGATCTTTAGTGACAAGCTGAAAAGGAATGCTGTCTTATCCAATAACGTTTTGGTGTCCATGGATAATGAAAAACTCTATGGCAAACAACTTTACACTTACAACTTTTCACGTGCTTTAGAGGATAAGCTGTTATCACCTTGTAAAGTTATCATATTAGTTGTCAATGAAAAAGAAGTAAGCCAATCCATTCAACATCTGATTACCGATAAGGATTATGAACTTATTCTTGACGATAGGACCAAGATTAATGGCTGTTATAGAGCCCTTACCAAAATGGATCTGAAACTTGATCTTGAAGATGACCCCAAGCCTATGCGTAGAGCTTTAGCTTTTTGCAAAGATATTGATACTTCTAAACGCATATGCAAAAGATTCAAAAAAGAAAAAGTGCAAGAATCTTTGCGCGCTCTTCATAAAAACTATAAAGATACTCCCCCTCTTAACTGTACCCTTGCCCATATTGATGGAACCTTTAGTGCTAAAGAGCGTACAAAACAACTCGACTGGTTAAAGGAAGATGCGGGGGAAAATATCTGCCGTGTGTTGACCAATGTACGCTGTCTTTCTGAAGGTGTTGATGTACCCGCTCTTGATGCCGTTCTATTTTTACACCCGCGCAAAAGCCAAATTGAGATTATTCAAGCAATAGGACGTGTTATGCGTCGAGCAGAGGGTAAAAAAAGGGGCTATATCATTCTACCCGTTGGGATACCCGCTGATATTCCGCCGGAAATAGCCTTAGAAAAAAACCAAAAGTATAATGTCATCTGGCAAGTTCTCAATGCTTTACGTGCCCATGATGATAACTTTAATAAAATAATTCACCATATGCACAAAAAACAAGACGTAAGCGATGCTCTTGAAATCGTTGCTGCTTCTCAAGAACTTGCGTTAGAAGATACGACCACGGTTATTGATGATTTACCTATACGCTCAAAATTAGAATATTCAGGACTTAATATTGGGTTAGCAACTTATGAACCCTCTCAAACACATGAAGTACAAGGAGAACTCCCCCTTTTTTCTAAATGTAAAGATGTCATTAAAGCTGCTATTGTTAATAGATTTTACGATCCTAGCTATTGGAAAAAATGGGCAATAAATGTTGGTGATCTTGCTCAAACTCATATCGCACGCTTAACTGAAGTTTTGACGAAATCAGAAACTGAAACACGGCAGGTGTTTAATGATTTTATGACCGAATTGCGTAGCAATTTGAATACGACTGTCTCTGAACAAAATGCGATTGAAATGCTTGCCCAACATCTTGTGACGCGTCCAGTCTTTAATGCTTTATTTGAGGGGCATCAGTTTGTTCAAGAAAATCCCGTATCTTGTGCTTTACAACGTGTACTCAATGTCCTTGATAAAGTTACTCCTAAAGAAGAATCTCAAGATCTCAAAAATATTTCTAGGAGTGTACAATTTTACACACGTGGAATTACCACTCTTGAAGCACAACAAAGCTTAATTGTAGAACTTTATAATGAATTTTTCCGTTATGCTTTTCCACGTACAGTAGAAAAATTAGGAATTGTTTATACCCCCATTGAGGTTGTTGATTTTATCATTCACTCTGTTGATGATGTTTTACGCAATGAATTTGGAAAAAGCCTAGGATCACGTGGTGTCTCTATTCTTGACCCTTTTACAGGTACAGGTACCTTTATCACACGGTTGTTACAATCAAATCTTATAAAACCAGAGGATATGGAATATAAATACCGTTATGATATCCATGCTAATGAGATTGTCTTACTCGCCTATTATATAGCAGCTATTAATATCGAAGCAACTTATCATGGTCTTATGAAAGGAAATTATATCCCATTCAAGCATATTGGTTTAACCGATACATTCCAAATGCTTGAAAGGAAAGATTTGTTGCAAGAGTTATTTAAAGAAAATAGTGAATATTTAGAGCATCAGAAAAATCTAAACATCGAAGTTATCTTTGGCAATCCTCCTTATTCTTCTGGTCAAAGAAATGAGAATGATAATAATGCAAATGTAGAATATGAAATACTTGATAGAAGTATCCAAAATACGTATGCACTTAAATCTCAAGCAATATTAAAAAGAAATCTCTATGATAGCTATATTCGAGCAATTAGGTGGGCAAGTAATCGCTTAAGTTCTCAAGGTGGTGTCGTTGCCTATATTTCTGGAAATGGATGGGTAGATAAAACATTTGCTGATGGCATGCGAAAATGCTTACAGAATGAATATTCTTCTATTTATATCATTAATCTTCGTGGTGATATTCGAAAAAATATAAAATCAAAAGAGCTATCAAAGGAAGGAGGCAATGTTTTTGGTTCTGGAAGCCAAAATGGAATAGCTGTAACGATTTTTGTGCGCAATCCAAACAATAGCCAACACTGTAAGATTTACTATCATGATATTGGTGACAATGTTTCTACCGAAAAAAAACTTGAGATGCTTCAATACTTCGGTAGTGTTGGTGGCATCACAAATGAAGCGGGTTGGCAAATAATTACACCGGACGAGCATGGTGATTGGATAAATCAACGTGATAATAGTTTCAAAGATTTTTTAACAATAGGCGATAAGAAGGGAAATAATAAAAAGCTCTTTGAAACGTTTTCTCTTGGAGTCGTAACCAATCGTGATGCGTGGGCATATAACTCAAGCCGTGAAACTTTAAAAAAGAACATGAGTAATATGATTGCCTTCTATAATAGCGAAGTGGAACGTTTTAATGATACTTATTTACAAGCTGATCATAAAGCACGTGCAAAGGCTGTAAATAATTTTATCAATACGGATGAGAGAAAAATAAGTTGGAGCCGTGCTCTTAAACAAGATTTGATAAAAGGAAAGATTTTTGAATTTGAGACTACATGCATTACGCAAAGTTTGTATCGTCCATTTACACGACAGTGGCTCTATTATAGTCGCATCTTCAATGAAATGGTTTATCAAATGCCGCGGATATTCCCTATGGAGAAGGTGGTTGAAAATATGGTAATACAAATTACAGGTACGGGAACTCAATCGGGTTTTTCTGTACTGATGGCTAAAGATTTGCCTAATCTTCACGCAATAGATACTAGTCAATGCTTTCCACGCTATATTTACGAAGACACTATGGTCTCAAAAGATAGAAACAAGAAACAAACTCATTTATTTACAAACTCTACAGAAGAAAACAAAACCTCTGCTTTACAACGCCGTGATGCCATTACAGATACGGGATTAGAACATTTTAAAGCAGCTTATCCGAATGAAACTATTACGAAAGATGATCTATTTTATTATGTTTATGGACTCTTACATTCGGAAGATTATCGTGCTCGTTATGCTGATAACCTCTCTAAAGAATTGCCTCGTATCCCGTGTGTAAAGAGTGCTGAAGATTTTTGGAAGTTCGTAACAGCAGGGCGTGAACTCGGTCATTTGCACATAAATTATGAAGATGTAGAGCCTTATCCAGTCGCATTTAAAAAGGGTAATCCAAAACAAACAGACATCTCTAATCCAGAAAAGTTTTATTACGTGACTGAAATGAAATTCGCAAAAGCAGGTAAAGAGAAAGATAAATCAACTGTTATTTATAACAGCAATATCACAATAACAGATATCCCTCTTGAGGCTTATGAGTATATCGTCAATGGCAAGCCTGCTCTTGAATGGGTTATGGGGCGTCAATGTGTAAAGACAGATAAAAAGAGCGGCATTGTTAATGATGCCAATCGCTATGCTGTTGAAACCGTTGGCAATCCTGCTTATCCATTAGAGTTATTCCAAAGGGTTATTACTGTAAGTTTAGAGACAAT